>JANLQT010000592.1:0-2559 GCA_031368035.1 Rhodobacterales bacterium
CCATGATCAACGCCATTGAGATCACGAACACCGGGATCGTCAGCCCCAAAGTGGCGAAGGCGGATGCCAGATAGTCGATCCAGGTGTTGCGGCGCAGGGCGGCGGCCATGCCCAAGAGGATGCCTAAGGGTGCGCCGATCAGCACGCCTGCGCCGCCCAAGATCAGGCTTGGCGGCCAAGCGCGGCCCAAAAGTTGCAACACGGTTTCGCCGGGCGATTGGAACGGCACGCCGAAATCGAAATGCAGCACCCCCCACATGTATTTGAAATATTGCACATAAAGCGGTTTATCGAGGCCGAGGGATGCGTTCAGTTTCGCCTTCACCGCATCATTGACCGGCATGTCATTGCCATCAAACGGGCCACCGGGAACGGCGTGCATCATCAGGAAAACGATGACGGAGACGACCGTGAAGGTCAGCGCGATGGAGGCCACGCGGCCTATGATGTAGCGGATCATCGGATCGCCTCCAATCGGTGACCGGGGGCGATTTCGTGCAATTCCGAGGGGCCATCGCGGCCCGAAAGCCGGGGCGTTGCGGCGTCTATCTGCGCGCGGGTCAGGAAGGTTCTGGTGCGCCGATCTCGCGGGTTCAGCACCGGAATCGCATCGAGCAGGCTGCGGGTATAGGGGTGGTGGGCGTCGGTGAAGATGGTTTCGGTGGCGGCTTCCTCAACGATCCGGCCTTGGAACATCACCGCCACCTTGTCGGTGAGGGATCGCACCACCGACAGATCATGGCTGATGAACAGGATCGACAGCCCCATGTCCTGCTGCACGTCCAGCAAAAGGTTGATGATCTGCGCCTTGACCGAGACATCCAGCGCCGAGGTCGGCTCGTCCGCCACCAGCACATCCGGTTTCAGGATCAGCGCGCGGGCGATGGCAACGCGCTGGCGCTGGCCGCCGGACAATTCATGCGGATAGCGCTGGCCATAACTGCGGTGCAGGCCCACGCGTTCCATCAGCGCCAGCGCCTGTTCGGTCTGTTCGGCGGTGCTGCCAAGGGCGTGGATGTGCAGCGGTTCGGCGACGATCTGCGCCAGCGTCATCATCGGGTCCAGCGCGGAATAGCTGTCCTGAAACACCACCTGCATCTTGCGGCGAAAGGGTTTCAGCGCGGCATGGTCCAGATGGGTGATGTCGGTGCCGCCGATCAGGACCTGGCCCGAGGTCGGCTCGACCAGACGCAGGGCCATCATGCCGGTGGTGGTCTTGCCGGACCCGGATTCGCCCACCAGCCCCAGGATGCGGTTGCGCGGCAGGGTCAGGTTGACGCCCCGCACCGCCGGATGATCGGTATAGCGCGCGAACAGCCCCCCGCGCGCGCGCAACTGGAACACCTTGTTCAGATTGCGAAGTTCCAGCGCGGGCGGGGTCATTGCAGCCTCCAGCACGCGGCGAAGCGGGCGGGGGCGATGGGGGTGAAGGCGGGGGCTTTGGCCGCGCATTTGGCGTCGGCAAGCCCGCAGCGCGGATGGAACGGGCAGCCGGGCGGCGGGCTGGCCGGGTTGGGCGAGGCGCCGGGAATCTCGGTCAGGCGGGCCTTGCCGGCGCTGCGGCCGGGGATCGAGGACAGCAGCGCCTGAGTATAGGGGTGTTTGGGCGTATCGAAAATGTCCTGCACCGGGCCTTCTTCCATCACACGGCCGCCATACATCACCACCACCCGGTCCACGGTTTCAGCCACCACGCCCAGATCATGCGTGACCATGATCAGCCCCATGCCAAGCTCGGCCTGCAACTCCTTGATCAGCGCCAGAATCTGCGCCTGAATGGTGACGTCCAGCGCGGTCGTGGGCTCGTCCGCGAACAGGATTTTGGGACGGCACGACAATGCCATCGCGATCATCGCGCGCTGCAACATGCCGCCCGACAACTGGTGCGGATAGCTGTCCAGGATCGCCTCGGGCGTCTTGATCTTGACGCGGGCCAGCAGCGAGACCGCCTCGGCCTTGGCGGCGGCACGGGTCACATCACGGTGGGCGCGGATGGTTTCGACGATTTGATGGCCGATGGTGAACACCGGATCAAAGGCGGTCATCGGGTCCTGAAACACCATCGCGGCCACGCGGCCCCGGATCTTCGCCAACTGGCGGCGCGTGGCATATCGCATGTCAATGCCGTCCAGTTCCATCCGGTCGGCGGTGATGCGGCTGGGCGGCTGGCGCAGAAGGCGCAGCACCGCCATGCAGGTCACGGATTTTCCGGACCCGGATTCCCCCACGATACCAACGCTTTCGCCCGCATCCACGGCCAGCGTCACGCCGCGCACAGCCTGCACAAGGCCGTCATGCTGCGGAAAGCTGACTGTGAGGTTTTGGATATCGACCAGCCGCATTGCGCATCCGTTGACAAGGCAAGGCCCCCCAGAGCGGGTCCGGGGGGCCAAAGTTGCAGGGTTACTTCGTCACATGCGTGTAGAAGTACAGCGCAAGCTGCCGCAGCGGCGTGAAGCCAAGGTCGTTCGGCAGCGTGCCGTCGCCCTTGAGGTCCTTGCTGACCACGGCATTGGTGATCGGATGCACCAGCGGCACGAACGAGGCGTTGTCGATCAG
>JANLQT010000639.1:0-2968 GCA_031368035.1 Rhodobacterales bacterium
CCACAAGATGTCCGAATCCCGCCTGATCGAGATCGCGCCCGTCACCCGGGTCGAGGGGCATGGCAAGGTCACAATCCATCTGGACGCGGAAGGCCGCGTGGAAGAGGCGCGCCTGCATATCGTCGAGTTTCGCGGGTTTGAACGGTTCATCCGGGGCCGGCTGTTGTGGGAAGTGCCGGTCATCGTGCAGCGGCTGTGCGGCATCTGTCCGGTCAGCCATCACCTTGCCGCGGCCAAGGCGATGGACCAGATCGTGGGGGTGGATGTCCTGCCGCCCACGGCGGAAAAGATGCGGCGGCTGATGCATTACGGGCAGGTGATGCAAAGCCATGTCTTGCATTTCTTCCACCTTTCCGCCCCCGATCTGCTGTTCGGTTTCGGCGCTGACTTGACCAAACGCAACATCTTCGAGGTGATCAAGGAAAACCCCGAACTCGGTCTGCGCGCCGTTCTGATGCGCAAATACGGGCAGGAAATCATCGAGGCGACGGCGGGCAAGAAGATCCACGGCACTGGGGCGATCCCGGGCGGGATCAACAGGAACCTTGATATTGCGACCCGCGACCGGCTTCTGGCGCAGGCGGATCAGATGTTGGAGTGGGCGCAGGACGCGCTGGCCATCGCGCGGAACTATGTGCAGGACAATGCTGGTCTGGTCGCCAGTTTCGGCACCTTCCCGTCCAATCACATGGCGCTGGTGCGTGAAGGCGACGGGGCGCTGGACCTGTATCACGGCCGGATGCGCGCGCTGGATCCCAAGGGCGCGCCGATTTTCGACATGCTGGACTACAACGACTATCACAAGGTGCTGGTCGAGGACGTGCGGTCCTGGTCCTATATGAAATTTCCCTTCATCAAGGACCTTGGCCCGGACATCGGCTGGTACCGCGTCGGCCCTCTGGCGCGGATGAACACCGCCAGTTTCATCGACACGCCGCTGGCGAACGATGCCCACAGGGCGCTTCGGGCGTTCTCGGGCGGGCTGAACCATTCAACGCTCGGCAACCATTGGGCGCGGATGATCGAGGTGGTACATTGCGTTGAGAAGATCCGCGAGTTGCTGCATGACCCTGATCTGCAAGGCACGGACCTTGTCGCCAAGGGCGAGCGACGGTTCGAAGGCATCGGCGTGATCGAGGCGCCGCGCGGCAATCTGATCCACCATTACAAGGTCGATGAGCATGACCAGGTGACCTATTGCAACCTGATCGTGTCCACCACGCACAACAACGAAGGCATGAACCGCGCGGTGAAGGACGTGGCGGTCACCTATCTGTCCGGCCAGCCGAAGATCACTGAAGGCATGCTGAACCATGTCGAAGTGGCGATCCGCGCTTATGATCCCTGCCTGTCCTGCGCGACGCACGCTTTGGGTCAGATGCCGTTGCAGGTCGAGGTTTTCGATGCGGCGGGCCAGCTTCTGGACCGCGCCGGGCAATGCCTGTGACAGGTGCGCGCCGGGTGCTGGTGATCGGCTATGGCAACCCCGGACGCGGTGACGACGGGCTTGGCCCGGCGCTGGCCGCCGCCATCGAGGAATTGGGGCTGGACGGCGTGACGGTGGACATCGACTACCAGTTGACCGTCGATCACGCCGCGCCCATTGCCGCGCATGATCTGGTGATCTTCGCCGACGCAATGATCGGACTGCCGGTGCCCTTCCGGCTTGACCCGGTGGGCACGGCGGCGCCCTCGGCGCTTGGCAGCCATCAGGTCTCGCCCGAGGCGGCGCTGGCGCTGGCGGGGCTGTTGTTCGGACATGCGCCGCCGGGCTGGATTTTGGCCATCGGAGGGGTGGAATTTGGCGAGGTGAAAGAGGGTCTCAGCCCGCAGGCGCGCGCCAATCTTGCGGAGGCCATCGCCTTTCTGCGCGACTGGATCGGTGAGACCATGATGGCGTCCGCGCTGTCAGCGCAATGACCTTGGGGCGCCGCATCCGTGTGCGCGGCCAGGTGCAAGGCGTCGGATTTCGCCCGTTCGTCTGGCAGTTGGCCGACCGGATGGGCCTGTCGGGCGAGGTGATGAACGACGCCGAGGGTGTGTTGATCCTTGTGGCGGGTAAGAATTTGGGAGCGTTCGAAGCCGCCCTGCGCGCGGAAGCGCCGCCGCTGGCGCGGGTCGATGCGGTGGAAACGGGCCCGCATATCTTTGCCAGCCCGCCCCTTGGGTTCGTGATCGCGGCCAGCCGGGGACATGGCGCGCAGACCGGCGTTCCGCCCGATGCCGCGACCTGCCCGGCCTGTCTGGCGGAAATCCAGGGTCCGGCCCAGCGCCGCTTTGGCTATGCGTTCACCAATTGCACGCATTGCGGTCCGAGGTTCTCGATCCTGCAGGGGCTGCCCTATGACCGCCGTCAGACCTCGATGGCGGCGTTCCCGATGTGCGCGGAGTGTGCCGCCGAATATGCCGATCCCGCCGACCGAAGGTTTCACGCGCAGGCGATTGCCTGCCCGAAGTGCGGGCCAAGGCTTTGGTTTGAGGCGGGTGGAAGGGAGATCATCGGAGACCCGATTGGCGGGGCGGCGGCGCGGCTTCGGGCCGGAGAGATCGTGGCGATCAAGGGTCTTGGCGGGTTTCATCTGGCCTGCGATGCCGCAAGCGCCGCCGCTGTCGCCCGGCTGCGCGCGCGGAAGCATCGCCCCGCCAAGCCCTTTGCGCTGATGGGAACCGCCGCGATGATCGCGGAGCATGCCGTGGCATCGGGCGCTGAGGCTGCGGCGCTGGGCAGCCCTGCCGCGCCGATCGTGCTGCTGAAAGCAGCGGGCAAAGGTCTCGCCGAAGGCATCGCGCCGGGGCTTGCGCGGCAGGGCTGGATGCTGCCCACCACGCCGCTGCATCACCTGCTGCTGGCGGCGTTCGGCGGGCCACTGGTGATGACCAGCGGCAACGTTTCTGGGGAGTCTCAGGTCATCGGCAACGGGGAAGCGGTTGAAAAGCTGGGGGAAATTGCGGATGCGTTTCTGATGCA
>JANLQT010000679.1:0-6307 GCA_031368035.1 Rhodobacterales bacterium
GCCCGTGAAAGGCGCGCCGCCTGATGCCTGATCTTGGGACTTATGCCGTTCCGGTCCTGTCGGCCTATGCCGCCTCGATCGGCCTGATCCTGGCCTTGGTGGCCGTCAGCCTGTGGCAAGCCGGTCGCATGAAGCGCCGCCTGACCGAGGTTGAAGCCCGCAGCGAAATGGCCCGCCCATGAAGCCCCTGATGTTGTTGCCCCCGCTGATCTTCGCCGGTTTCGCCGCCGTGGCCTATATCGGCCTGAAGTCCGGCAATCAGGCATTGCCCTCGACGATGATCGGCCAGCCTGCGCCCAAGGTCGAAGGAGTGGCGCTGGGCGATCTGCCGCTGGCCACCGATGCCGATCTGGCCGCGCCGGGGGTGAAGCTGGTGAACTTCTGGGCAAGCTGGTGCCAGCCCTGCCGGGCCGAGGCGCCGATGCTGATGGACCTGAAATCGCAGGGCGTGACGATTCTTGGGGTGAACTACAAGGACAAGGACAGCGACGCCTTGGGGTTTCTGTCCGAGTTTGGCAATCCATTTGCCAAGGTTGCGGCGGACACTTCGGGCCGCATGGGCATCGACTGGGGCATCTACGGCGTGCCGGAAACCTTCGTGATCGACGGCACGGGCAAGGTGATTGCCCGCCTCGCCGGGCCGATCACGGATGGCACGCTGGCGCAGACGATCCAGCCTGCGATGGCAAAGGCGGCGAAGTAAGGCATGGCGTAGGTCGGGGGATACCCCGACTCTTTTTGGCGCACCTGTCGGGGGATACCCCGACCTACACCCCGCGCTCGCGCCAGCGGTCCTGCACTTGCAAGCCCCAATAGGTCGCCTGCGCCGCGACCAGCCCGAACGGCCCGCCCGCCCAGTCCAGCCCCCAAGGCGCGAACATCTCGATGCGCGCCGTCTCGCCGGTGATCGCCTCGGCCAGCACCTTGGCCCCAATGGCGGTGGTGTTCAGCCCATGCCCGCCAAAGGCCGTGATGTGCCATGCGTCGGGACCAAGGCGCCCAACCTGCGGCATCAGGTGCCGCGCATAGCCCATCCACCCCGACCAGGCGCGCTGGGTCTTCACGCCGTCCAGTTGCGGAAACACCTCGTGCATCGCCGCGCGCAGGCTTTTCGCCACCTCGGCAGGGGAAGCGTCCATCGTGGAAATCCGTCCGCCCCACAGCAGCTTTCGCCCGCCGTCCACCAGACGGTAATAATCGGACGAGCGGCGGTCATCCAGCACCGCCTCGCGTGTGCGGATCGCTTCGGACAGCGCGTCCGAGGCTTCGGTCTCGATCATATAGGTGGCAATCGGCAGCACGGCGCGCCTCAGCGCGGGCACCAGCGCGCCCGTATAGCCGCCCATCGCAAAGACAACGCGGCGGGCCTGCACCGCTCCGCCCGCCGTCACCAGACGTTTCACCTCGCCAAGGTCGTGCGACAAGACCGGAGAGCCTTCGTAAATCAGGCCACCGAGCCGTTCGATTTCTGCTGCAAGACCAAGTAGATACGACAGGGGGTTGATGTGAAAGGCATTGCCGTCCGCGACGCCATGCAGATAGCGCGTCGTCGCCAGCCGTTCGCGGATTGCCTGGCGGTCCAGATAGGTCATCTCATAGCCGAAGTCGCGCGCGAAGGCGTCGCGCCAGGCGATCAGATCCGCCCCCCGGTCATAGCGGCGCAGGTTGAGCAGCCCCGGCACCGGGTCTGCGCCGGTTATGTTCAGATCGCGGATCGCGCCGCGCACCCGTTCCGCGCCTTCGATGCTCAGCCGGTGCAGCGCTTTGGCGGCAACCGGGCCGACGCGCGCGGCAATCGCCTCTGACCCGCAGGCAAAGGCGGGCGAGACGATGCCGCCGTTCCGCCCCGAGGCGCCAAATCCGACCTGCTGCGCCTCGATCACCGCGACTGATTGCCCGGCGCGGGCCAGTTCCAGCGCGGTGCACAGGCCCGCAAGGCCGCCGCCGACGATGCAGGTTTCCGCCTCGACCACGCCGGTCAGGGCGGGCCGCGCGGGTTGGGGTTGCACGGCGGCGTAGAACGTATCAGGGCGCATCAGGCGTCCAGTTCGATCCAGGCCGGGACATGGTCCGAGGGCTTGTCCTTCCCCCGCACCGCCTTGTCGATGCCGGTGCCCACCAGCAGGTCGGCGGCTTGCGGCGACAGCAGCAAGTGGTCGATGCGGATGCCGTTGTTGCGCTCCCAAGCGCCGCGCTGGAAATCCCAGTAGGTATAGACGCCGGGGCGACCATCGCGGACCCGGATCGCATCGGTCAGGCCAAGGTTCACCAGCCGGAAGAACGCCGCGCGGCTTTGTGGCAGGAACAAAGCATCGCCCAGCCAGTCCTTGGGGTTCGCGGCATCCTCGGCTTCGGGGATGATGTTGTAGTCGCCGCAGAACACCAACGGCTGCTCGGTCAGCAGCAAGTCCCGCACCCGGGTCTCCATCCGCGCCATCCAGGCGAGCTTGAAGTCGTATTTCGGCCCCGGCGCGGGGTTGCCGTTCGGCAGGTACAGCCCGCAGACCCGCACCCGCCTTTGGCCGACCACCGTTGCCTCGATCCAGCGGGCGTGTTCGTCCGCGTCATCGCCGGGCAGGCGGCGCGTCACATCCTCCAAAGGCAGGCGCGACAGGATCGCGACGCCGTTGAACGCCTTCATGCCATGGGTTTCGACCTGCCAGCCCTTGGCCTCGAACACCTCGCGCGGGAAGGCTTCGTCCACGGACTTGATCTCTTGCAGGCAGGCGACATCGGGCTTGGCCTCGTCCAGCCATTCCAGCACGGCCTCCAGACGCGCCTTGATGCCATTGATGTTGAAGGTCGCTATCTTCATGGTCCGTCCTGCCCGTTGCGGACAAAACCCTAGCCAAGCCGGAAAGCGAAGTCACCCCTGATGCATGACCCTCTCGTGTCGGTCCTGATCCCGGCCTACCGCGCCGAAGTGTCCGTGATGGCCTGCCTGCGCGCGCTTCTCAGCGGGCCGAACGCGGGCGTTCCGGCGGAACTGCTGGTGGAATCGGACGACGGCACCGATTACGCCGCCGCGGCCACCCTGTCGCCGTGCGTGCAGGTGGGGCAGACCGGTCTCGTGCGCTCGGGCGTTGGGGCGGCGCGGGGCCGGGCACTGGCCCGCGCTGCCGCGCCTTTCGTGACCTATGTTGATGCCGATGATGTGGTGTCCCCCGACTACCTGCCGCTTCTGCTGAAGGCGGGGCGCGAGCGGGGCGCGGCGGCGGTGACGCGGGTGATCGAAGACGGCGCGGAACTCGCGCGGTTCGGCGAGCCCGGCGGTGTGCTGGATTTCGCCGCGCTCGCCCGCCACGGCGCCTCGTTCAGGGGCCTGTTTCCGCGCACAATGATGCCGGGCTTTGCAAATGACCTGTCGCAGGATATCCTGCACATGGCCGAGGTTTTGCTGCGAAACGGCCCGATTCCTGTGACGGGGGCCGTGTATGATCTGCATCTGGCACAGGGCACAGCGACGGCAGCGAATGATTTCTCGGCACGGGTGGATGAGGCGTATCAGCGGCATATCGCGCGGCTGGGGGCGGCCTATACCGGGCACAAAGACCTGGATGCGGCGCAGGGGGTGTTCGAGGCCAAGCGGTCGCTGAACCAACGCTATACCGAACAGGCTTTGCCGGGCGAAAGCTATTACGCCTTCATCGCGCGGGTTGTCCTGTAGGATGGGCATTCATGCCCATCATGGTGTCAAAGTGAGAACGAAGTCCCGCAACCGCAGGAGCTTTTGGCATTGGGGTTCTCGACCACGAACCGTGCGCCGATCAACTCGTCGGTGAAATCAATCACCGCGTTTTCCAGAAACGGCAGCGAGACCTGATCCACCAGCACACGCCGGCCATCCTTCTCGATCACCAGATCGCCTGTGCCGGCATCATCCAGCTTGATGTCATACTGAAAGCCCGAACAGCCGCCGCCTTCAACCGCGACGCGCAGGGCCTTGTCCTGACCGGTAGCGGCCAGGATTTCCGACAGCCGGTGAAAGGCACGATCGGTGACGCGGGGGGGAAGGGCGAAGGTCATGGGCGTTGCAAACCTGTCGGGGGAACACAAGCAACATAAGCCGGCAAAGCAGCGGCAACAAGGGCGACGGCACCATTCAGGGCGCCGTCCGATGCGCCAACGATTTTCCTGCGAAAAATCAGGCGCTCTCGCCGGCGGCAGGGCGGAATTTTCGAAGAAAATTAGTAGCCCCGGGGTCAGCCCAGCAGCACCAGCGCATGCCGCTTCCGGCCCGCCGTCAGTTTCACCGGATCGACCAGTTGCCCCGCGCCGAACCTCAGGCCGGGATCGAGCGCGATTTCGTCATTCACCCGCGCGCCGCCGTCCAGGATCAGTCGCTTGGCCTCTTTGCCCGATGGAGCCAACCCGGCTTTGACGAACAGTTGCGACAAGGTCAGACCGTCCAGGATATCCGCGACGGTCAGATGCAGCGTCGGCAGATCATCGCCGACGCCGCCCTTTTCAAACACCTCGCGCGCGGTGGCTTCGGCGGCGGCCGCCGCCTCGGCCCCGTGCAGCAGCGTGGTGACCTCATTGGCGAGCCGGATCTTGGCTTGATTGATCTCGGACCCTGCCAGCGTGCCGAGCCGGTCGCAGTCTTCCAGCGGCAGTTCGGTGTACAGCTTCAGGAACCGGCCCACATCGGCGTCCGTGGTGTTGCGCCAGAACTGCCAGAACTCGTAAGGCGACAGCAGGTCCGCATCCAGCCAGACCGCGCCGGACAGGCTTTTGCCCATCTTCTTGCCGTCCGACGTGGTCAGAAGATGCGAGGTCAAGCCCCAGACCTCATGCTCCACCACCCGGCGGGTCAGATCGACGCCGTTCACGATATTGCCCCATTGGTCCGAGCCGCCCATTTGCAGCACGCAGCCATGGCGGCGGTTCAGTTCCAGGAAATCATAGGCCTGCAGAATCATGTAGTTGAATTCAAGGAAGGACAGGCTTTGCTCGCGGTCCAGCCGGGACTTCACGCTTTCGAAGGACAGCATCCGGTTGACGCTGAAATACCGGCCGATGTCGCGCAGGAAACCGATGTAGTTCAACCCGTCCAGCCAGTCGGCGTTGTTGACCTGAATGGCGTCCCCCGGCCCGTCGCCGAACGTGACATAGGCGGCGAACACCTTTTTGATCCCGGCGATGTTGGCGTTGATCTGGGCGTCGGTCAGCAGCGGGCGTTCTTCGGCGCGAAAGGACGGATCGCCGATCTTCGTGGTGCCGCCTCCCATCAGCACGATGGGTTTGCCGCCGCATTTCTGCAACCAGCGCAGCATCATGATCTGGATCAGGCTGCCCACATGCAGCGACGAGGCGGTGGCGTCAAAGCCGATGTAGCCGGGCACCACACCCTTGGCGAACGCCTCGTCCAGCGCCTGATAATCCGTGCAATCGGCCAGAAAGCCGCGGGTCATCATCACATGCATGAAGTCGGATTTCGGATGGTAGGTCATGGGAACACCGTCGTAGGGTAATCTGGGGCTTAACTCGCCGCAGGATATAACGGGGGCGGGCGTGAAGGGGAAGGGCGCGATCTGGGCCTTGGGGGCGATGTCAGGGACCTCGCTGGACGGCGTGGACGCCGCGATGGTGCTGACGGATGGCGTGGAGGTGCTTGATTTCGGCCCCAGCGCCTATCGCCCCTATGCGCCTGAGGAACGCGAGGTGATCCGCAGCGCCTTTGGCCTGTGGCCCGGCGATCCCGGCGTGGCAGACCGCATTTCGGCGGCGGGCGAAGTGGTCGAGGCGGCGCATCTGGAACTGCTCAGCCGGTTTCAGGGCGCGGATGTGGTCGGGTTTCACGGACAGACGCTGGCGCATGATCCTGGCGGGCGGGGCACGCATCAGGTCGGCGACGGCGCCCTGCTGGCCGAGGCTTTGGGGCTGCCGGTGGTCTGGGATTTTCGCAGCACTGATGTGGCGATGGGCGGGCAGGGCGCGCCGCTGGTGCCGTTCTTTCACCACGCGCTGGCGCGGCGGATGGGCGGGGCGGGGCCGCTCGCCATCCTGAACCTTGGCGGGGTTGGCAATGTGACCTGGGTGGACCCGAAATCGGCGGACCCTGCCGCCCCGGGCGCGCTGGTGGCCTTTGACACCGGCCCGGCCAATGCGCCGATCAATGATCTTCTGCTGACCCGGCGCGGGGCGGCGCAAGACGAAGGCGGCGCCTTGGCGCTGTCCGGGGTGGTCGATGACGGGGTGGTAGGGCGATTCCTGACCTCATCCTATTTCTTCAAGATGCCGCCGAAATCTTTGGACCGGAACGCCTTTCCGAATTTGATGCCCTCGGTCGCCGCGCTGCCTGACG
>JANLQT010000738.1:0-2988 GCA_031368035.1 Rhodobacterales bacterium
CGCCTGTTCGAGGCGGCCAAGGCGATTGATCTGGACATCCGCCTGACCCGCGACGGCGTGAAACAGGCGGTGTTAGAGACGCAAAAGGCCAATAGCATGACCAATGACGTCCACGCCCGCCTGATGGTGACGCGTGGGGTCAAGACAAGGCCCTTCCAGCACCCGAAGCTTTCGCAAAGCGGCCCGACCATGGTGATCATCATGGAACATTCGCGCCAGAAACTGCCGCGCCCGATCAAGCTGGCCACCGTGCCGCACATGCGCGGCCTGCCGATGACGCAGGACCCCAAGCTGAACTCCCATTCCAAGCTGAACTGCATCCTCGCCTGCATCGCCGCCGAAAAAGCCGGCGCGGACGAGGCGCTGATGCTGGACGTGCATGGCTTTGTGAACACGACGAACGCCTGCAATTTCTTCATCGTGCGGAAGGGTCAGGTTTGGACCTCGACCGGCGACTACTGCATGAGCGGCATCACGCGCGGCAAGGTGTTGGGCTTGTGCCGCGCGAACGGGATTCCGGTGTTCGAGAAGAACTTCTCTTTGGTCGAAACCTACTCCGCCGACGAGGCCTTCCTGACCGGCACCTTCGGTGCCCAGACCCCGGTGGGCTCGATTGATGGCCGCGTCATTGGCACCGGCCAGATCGGCCCGATGACGGAACGCCTGCGCGGGTTGTACAAGGCGTTGGTGGGCGCATGACGCCCGATCCGCGCCGCATCGCCATGTGGTCAGGGCCACGCAACCTGTCCACCGCGATGATGTATGCCTTCGCGGCGCGGGGCGATTGTGCGGTCTGGGACGAGCCGTTCTACGCCGCCTATCTGCATGCCACAGGCATCGACCACCCCATGACGGCCGAGGTGATCACCGCCGGCCAGCCCGATCCTGCCCGGGTGGCGCAGGCCTGTCTGGGGCCGATTCCGCAGTTGCAGAGCCTGTTTTACCAAAAGCACATGACCCTGCACATGATCCCTGGCTTTGATCGTGGCTTCATGGCGGGCCTGACCAACGTTTTCCTGATCCGCCATCCGGCCCGGGTGGTGGCCTCCTATGCGCTCAAGCGTGAAAGCCCGAGGCTGGAGGATATCGGCTTCGTGCAGCAGGCCGAATTATTCGACGAGGTCGCCCAGTGCCTCGGCCACGCCCCTCTGGTGATCGACAGCGCCGATATCCGCGCCAAACCCATGAAGTCCCTGCAAAAACTCTGCACCGCCCTTGGCATCCCCTATACCGAAACCATGCTGTCTTGGCCCGCTGGGCCCAAGCCCTACGACGGCGTTTGGGCCCCGCATTGGTATAACGCCGTTCACGCCTCAACCGGGTTCGGCGCCGCCGAGGGGCCCCTGCCGCACCTGACCGGCGCCTTCGCCCGGCTGGCAGATCAGGCCATGCCGCATTACCTGGCGCTGGCCGCGCACAAGCTGTGACGAAAACCCCTCATCCGCCACCTTGCGTGGCACCCTGTGGCGCGACAGACTTCGTCCATCAGAGGGGGATAGATTGACACAACCAAGGCCGCAGGACCGCACCACCCGCATTTACCCGAGCGAGCCAAATTTCAAGGCACTTCAGTCCCTTACGGCGCAAACCACCGCGCTTTCGGACTATCCGCTGGCCGCCGCGGTGGACAAGAACGTCCTGATCTATGACTGCGCCCGCCTGCGCCCGATGCTGACCGATGACGCGGGTCGCCGCGCGATCATGGCGGAATGGGTGGACGTGCTGTCCACTGGCCCCGGCGTCCTTGTGCTGAAACGCGCCGAAACCGATCATGCGATGATCGACCACGCCAGCGACCTGTTCCGCGTGATGATCGCCGAGCAGAATCAGAAGGGCAGCGGCGGCGGCGACCATTTCGCCAAACCCGGCGCGAACGACCGGATCTGGAACAGCCTGGAAAAGCACTGCCTCGCCGACCCTGCGAATTTCGCCCGCTATTATGGCAACCCGATTCTGGCTTTGATTTCCGAGGCTTGGCTTGGCCCGGCCTATCAGATGACAGCGCAGCTCAACGTGGTGAATCCCGGCGGCGCCGCGCAATCGCCGCACCGCGACTATCATCTGGGCTTTCAAACCGCCGCCGAAATCACCCGCTACCCAATGCATGTGCAACTGTTCTCGCCCATGCTGACCCTGCAAGGCGCCATCGCCCATGTCGATGCGCCGATCGAAACTGGCCCGACCCAGCTGCTGCCGTTCAGCCAGCTTTGGCCCGAGGGCTATTTGGCGATGGGCCTGCCCGAGGTGAAGGCGCTGTTTGCCGAGTGCCATGTGCAACTGCCGCTTGAAAAGGGCGACATGCTGTTCTTTTCGCCCGCGCTTTTGCACGCCGCCGGGACAAACCGCTCCGCCGATGTGCGGCGGATGGTCAATCTGTTCCAGGTCTCGTCCGCTTATGGCCGCGCGATGGAAACCGTGGATCGGCTGCGGATGGTCAAGGCGCTGTACCCCGCCCTGCGCGCCGCTCGCGCCGATGGCAGCCTCGGCCCCCTGCAAATCGCGGCAGCCATCGGGGCCTCGGCAGAGGGGTATGCCTTCCCGACCAATCTTGACCGCGATCCGCCCATTGGCGGCATGGCCCCAAAATCACAGGCGCGCCTGATGATGGATGCGCTGGAGGCCGACTGGTCCCCCGAAACGCTGAGCGAAGCGCTGGACCGTCAGGCGGACAAGAAGCTCACCTGACGAAACCGCAGGCGCAGAGCCTATTTTACCCGCGCATTCCGCGTGGCGATCAGCTTCAACCGCAGCGCGTTCAGGCGGATGAAGCCCTCCGCGTCCTTCTGGTCATAGGCGCCGGCGTCGTCTTCAAACGTCACATGCTTTTCGCTGTACAGGCTTTCGTCTGACCACCGCGCTACCGTCCGGGCGGAACCCTTGAACAGCTTCACCCGCACCGTCCCCGACACATGCTCTTGTGACTTGTCAATCAGTGCCTGCAACATCTCGCGCTCGGGCGAGAACCAGAACCCGTTGTAAATCAGTTCC
>JANLQT010000068.1:0-4821 GCA_031368035.1 Rhodobacterales bacterium
GCCGGGGGACAGGGACTTGAGGCCGGCCATCAGCGCGGCGCCCAGACGGTCGCCCGAAGGCTCTCCGGCGATCAGGAAAAGCTTCAGCGCGCCCACAGGAACAGGCCCCGGGCGGCGGCCTCGGCCTGCATTCCGGGCAGATCGAGGCAGATCACCGATCCGGCCTGAAACGCGATGCCCGACAGGCCCGCCGCAGCGACGCCTTTCACCGTGTCCACCCCAAGCGCCGGCAGATCCAGCCTGCGGTCCTGACCGGGCTTGGCGGCCTTGTAGAGCAGGCCGCCTTTGGGGCGCAGCGTGTCGGACAAAGCGGCGACCTGCGCCAGCATCGCGTCGGTGCCGGGCAAGGCTTCCACCGCCAGACACAGGCCCCGCGCCACAACGCAGGCTTGCCCCACATCCACCGCACCAAGTGCGGCGACGATAGCCTCTGCCCGCTCGGCGTCGGCCTCGGAGGTGCCGCCCAGCGTGCCGACCAGCAAGCCAGCGCCGGGCAAAAGGCCGGGGGCGAGGGTTTCAACGCCTTCCACCACCAGACCGTCCTCTTCCAGCACCGCGATCACTTCGCGCAGGGTAGCGTCATCGCCCGACTGCATGGCGCGCAGGATGCGGGGCACCAGTTGCGCGGTGGCGGCGTCGAACAGCGAGGGGTCCAGCCGGGGCCGCTGCACCGCACCGGCAAAGGTCACGCGTTTGATGCCGCGTTCGGCCAGATGGCGCAGCCAGGGCACCAGCCGCTCCAGCCGGAAGTTCAGGTCAACCGCCAGACCTTCGGGCGCAAAGCCGTCCAGCGCGCAGATATAGGGGCGTTCCGCCCCCGCCTGCGCCAGCGCCTGCACCAGCGCCAGAGGCAGCCCGCCGCGCCCTGCGATCAGCGCAAGATCACTCATTTCGGCGTCAGGAAGTTTCGTTGCGTCTCGCCGAGAATGAAGGCCACAACCTCGGCCACCTCGGCGCTTTCGGGGTTTTCGGCCAGTTTGCGCGCCCGGTCGAGAAAACTGCCCTCGCCCGTCGCGAGCGCCTGATAGGCATGGCGCAACGCATTGATCGACGCCCGCTCCAGCCCGCGGCGCTTGAGACCGACCAGGTTCAGCCCCTCCAGCTCTCCGCGCGGGCCAGCGACGAGGCCGTATGGGATCACGTCGCAAACCACCGGGGTCATGCCGCCGATGATCGCGCCCTTGCCGATGCGGACATATTGGTGAATGCCGGTCAGCCCGCCGATGATCACGTCATCTCCGATCTGGCAATGGCCCGCAATGCCCGAGGAATTGCCCAGAACGATACGGTTGCCCACCTGAACGTCATGGCCGACATGGCTGTAGGCCATGAACAGGTTGTCGTCCCCGACCCGGGTGACCCCCCCGCCGCCAGCGGTGCCGCAATGCAGCGTCGCACATTCGCGGATGCGGTTGCGCGCGCCGACGATCAGCCGCGTGCGCTCGCCGGCGTATTTCAGATCCTGCGGGATCTCGCCGACCGTAGCGTGGGGGAAGATCACGCAGCCTTCGCCAACTTCGGTCCAGCCGGTCACGACGGCATGGGATTTCACCTCGACCTGCGCGCCTAGGGTCACGTCTGCGCCGATCACGCAGAACGGGCCGATGCGGACCCCGTCGCCCAACTGCGCGCCGGGTTCGATGATCGAAGACGGGTGAACCGAAACTGCCATGTCAGACCCTCGGCACGTCGATCATGGCCGAGAACGTGGCTTCGGTCGCCAGTTCGCCCTCGACCATGGCGCGGCCTTCGAATTTCCACACGCGGCCACCGCCGCGCAGCGCGCGCACATGCAGTTCCAGCACATCGCCCGGAACCACCTTGCGGCGGAATTTCACGGCGTCCATGCCCATGAAGAACACCTTGGAGTTCTTGTCGACCAGATCCATCGACAGGCCGACCAGCACGCCCGAAGTCTGGGCCATTGCCTCGATGATCATCACCCCCGGCATGATCGGCATGTCGGGGAAATGGCCCTGAAAATGCGGCTCGGTGATGGTGACGCATTTGATGCCGACGCAGCTTTCGCCCACGACGATGTCGCGGACCTTGTCGATCAGCAGGAACGGATAGCGGTGGGGGATGATCCGCTTGATAAGGTCAAGGTCGGCAGTGGTGCGGGCGCTGTGGTCGGTTATTGTGTGGCCGGCTATTTTGGGGCCGGCTATTTGGTGGTCGGTCATGCTCTCTCCCCGGGGTCCAAGGCTTGGCCAAGGCTGGCTCTGACTAGCAAGCGGCGCGAGCCGTGACAACTGCCGTCACGGTGCGGGGGCGGGCGCGGGATTAAGCGGGGGCGCAGGGTCAAGCGGGGGCGCAGGCGCGAGCAAGGGCGCGGGGGCCGCGCCGCTGCCATCGCCCAGCCGGACGTTGATCGCGGCAATGGCGGCGGCAGTGGTGTCGATGCTGTCAAACGACAGGATCACCGCGTTCTTGTTGAGGATGGCCAGCGCGCCCTCTTGGCGCATCAACTCGGCCAGAACCGGCAGGACGGCGGTGAAGAACCGCTTGCGCCCGCCATCCCGCGCCTCTTGCAGGGCCTTGGATTTGGCTTCCTGCGTGGCACGAACCTGTTCGACCTTGACATCAAACGCCTCGGCCAGGGGTTTGAACGCTTCAGCGGTCAGGGTGGCGCGCGCTTCCGTCAGCGCCTTTTCCTCGGCGGTCAGATCGGCCTCGATCTGGTGATTTTCAGCCACCAGCGCCGCCACGGCATCGGTCGAGGCTTTTTCCAGCGCCTTGCCGAACAGCGAATCGGCGTACAGGCGGTCTTGGTCCAGCGTCAGGATTTGTGGGCGCGTGATGATTGTGCCGGTCGAGATATCACCCGGCAGGGCACCCGTCTGGGCGGCGGGGGGTGTGGCCGCCGTCTGGCTGTCAGCCGCGCCAAGGCCCAGCACCAGCGCCAGACCCGCCGCGACCGCCGTTTTGCCCCGCGCGCCCATATCTGCCTCAGAACTGGGTCGAGATGGTCAGATCGAAGTTCTGCACCTTGTCGTAATCCTGCTTCACCAGCGCGCGGCTGAAGTTGAAACGCAACGGCCCGATCGGGGTCGTCCACAGGACTGACACGCCGATCGAGGCGCGGGGGTGCATGCCGTCGTCGACCTGACCCGAGGTGCCTTGCGTCTTGTCCAGCCCCCAGACCGAGCCAACGTCAATAAACGCGCCGCCACGGATGCCATAGGATTCAGGCAGGCCGATCGGGAACTCGGCGTCGAACTGCGCGGCCAGATAGATGTTGCCGGCCAGCGCGTCCTGATTGTCGGCCGTCAGATCGCGCGGCCCGATGCCGTTGGGCGCAAAGCCGCGCACCTTGCCATTGGCGAAAAAGCGGTCCACCACCCGGGTGTCATAGCCGCCAATTCCGCCGATCAGCCCGCCTTGCAGGGTCGAGCGCAGGGTCACGGCGACATGAGGCAGTTTGGTCTGCGCCATGGCAAAGGCCGTGCTTTCGATATATTGCGCATCGCCGCCAAGGCCGGTGATGTCCTGGCCGAAATTCACCAGAAAGGTGGTGTTCGGGTCCAGCCCGGTGCGGCGGCTGTCATAACCAAAGGAATAGCCAAGCCCGGATTCCAGCTGCGTGCCTTGCTCGTTGACCAGGATGATGGACGAGCCGTTGGAGGTGACCGCGCCGGTGGTCGGGTCAAGGACCGGTCCGGCCACGTTAGACAGATCCATACTGGCCAGTCGGTAATGCAGCCCCAGCCGCGTCGTTTCGCTGATGGGGAAGTCAATGCTGGGGCTGAGGCTGATCTCTCGGGTGTCGTATTCGCCATAATGGTAATTGGTCGTGACATAGCCCGTGCTGAGACTGAAGGCCAGATCGCGCCCCAGAAGCGCCGGTTCGGTGAAGGTGAAGTGGGAATCGATGGAATTCGTGCCGGATTGGATCGACAGGGACAGCTCTTGTCCGCGCCCCAGGAAATTCTTTTCGGAATAGCCCAGGTTCAGACCAAAGCCGTCGGCCACGCCATACGTCGCCCCCAGCGTGATCGAGCCGGTCGGCTGTTCGGTCACCGCGACCTTCAGCACCACCTGATCCGCCTGAGTTCCGGGCTGGCCGCTGACCTGCACCGCAGAGAAAAAGCCAAGCGCCTGAATCCGGTCGTTCGCCACGCGGATTTCGCGCGGGTTGAACGGATCGCCTTCGACGGTGTCGAACTGCCGCCGGATCACCTGATCCAGCGTCGTGGTGTTGCCCTCGATGTCGATGCGCTCGATGAACAGGCGCTCGCCGGGTTTGAGCGTGAAGGTCACGTCCACGATTCCGGCGGCGTCATGCCGGGTCAGCACCGGATCGACGGTCACAAAGTTGATGCCGCGCTTCAGCGCATAGGTTTCCAGCCGGGCGACATTGTTGTCGATGACCAAGGGGTCCATCAGCACGCCCGAGCGCAGGCGGCGCTGGCGGTCGAATTCCGCCGCATCCAGCCCCGGAATCTGGCTGACGGTGCTGACTGTGCCAACGCGGAACTGCTGACCCTCGGTGATGGTGAAGGTCAGATAGGTCGCATCGCGTTCACGCGATTCCACCGCCGAGACATCGGTGATCCGGAAATCCATGAAGCCACGCGACTTGTAGAAGTCGGTCAGCAGCTGCTTGTCGGCCTCGATCCGGGTGGGGTCCAGCGTGTCGCGCTCGATGATCTGCCGGAAGATTCCGGCCTGACGGCTGGCCAGTTCTTGCCGCAGCCGGTAATCCGAGAAGGTCTGGTTGCCGACGAAATTCACCCGCTCCAGTTCCGAAATCTTGCCTTCCTGCACTTCAAAGACCAGATCGACGCGGTTGTCGTCGCGGCGGATGATCACCGGAGTGAC
>JANLQT010000176.1:0-3590 GCA_031368035.1 Rhodobacterales bacterium
GGCAGAGTTTACCGCCGGGGTGGGCGCGCGCAGCACCGAGCGGACCTTGTTCGTGGTGGGTGACAAGAAACAGTCAATCTATTCGTTCCAGGGCGCTGATGTGTCCGGCTTTGATGCGCGGAACGGGCAGTTTCAGGCCGCATTCAAAGCGGTGGGGCTGGCGTTCGAAAACCGCGACCTGCGACATTCGTTCCGGTCGTCTCCGGTGGTTTTGAACGTCGTGGATGCGCTGTTCGGGAGCCGCTACCCCGAGGCTTTGGGCCGCGATGTGCGGCATATCGCGTTTCACGACGGGTTGCCGGGGCGGGTGGAGCTGTGGCCGGTGGTGCCGAAGCCGGACAAGGACGACAGCGCGGACGACTGGACCGATCCGGTGGACCGCACCTCTCCCCTTGCGCCGGTGGTGGTGCTGGCGATGCAGATTGCACAGCATATCAAGGGGATGCTGGAACAGGGCGCGCCGGTGCCGGACAAGGGCGGTGTTCGCGCCGTTCGGCCGGGGGATTTCCTGATTCTGGTGCGGCGGCGGTCGGGGGTGTTTCCGCATCTTCTGCGCGCCTGCAAGGCCGCAGGGCTGCCGGTGGCGGGGGCGGACCGGTTGCAGCTTTCGGACGAACTTGCGGTGCGGGATTTGTTGGCGCTGCTGTCGGTGCTGGCCTTGCCCGAGGATGATCTGGCGCTGGCCTCGGTGCTGCGCTCGCCCTTGTGCGGGTGGTCGGAAGCGGAGCTTTTCGATCTGGCGCATGGGCGGACCGGGTTCCTGTGGCCGGCCTTGCGGCTGAAGGGCGGGCCGGCATTGGAGATGCTCAGCGATCTGCGCGATCAGGCGGATTATCTGCGACCGCATGACCTGCTCGACCGGGTGCTGACGCGGCATCGGGGGCGCGTGCGGCTGCTGGCGCGGCTGGGCGATGAGGCAGAGGAGGCGATTGACGCGCTGCTGGCGCAGGCCTTGGCTTATGAGGCGGTGGAAGTGCCCAGTCTGGATGGGTTCCTGGCGTGGATGCAGGGGGACGAGGCCGAGATCAAGCGCCAGATGGGCGAGGCGCAGGACCGCATAAGGATCATGACGGTGCATGGCGCCAAGGGGCTGGAGGGCGAGATCGTCATTCTGCCCGACACCGGCGACCGGGCGGCGCGAAGCGAGGGGACGGTGCTGCTGGATGAGACCGGGTTGCCGGTATGGACGGGCAACAAGGACGACCGCGCGCCAGAGGTTGCGGCTTTGGTGGATGCGAAGAAGGTGAAAGAGGCGGAGGAATCGCTGCGGCTGCTGTACGTCGCTTTGACGCGGGCGAAGAGCCAGTTGATCATCGCGGCGGCGGGCGAGGCGAAAGAGGACAGTTGGCACGGGCTGGTGGCGCAGGCTTTGTCGGGTCTGGGCGCGAAGGCGGAGGACGAGGGGCGGCTGGTGCTGCAAAGCGGGGATTGGCCGGGGCCGGTGGGGCGGGCGGAAAGCACGAAAACCGCGGGTGTGGTGACGCTTCCGGACTGGATGTCGGCGCGAGTGGCGGCTCCCCTGCGGCAGGCGCGGGCCTTGTCGCCTTCAGACCTTGGCGGGGCAAAGGCGCTGGCAGGGAGTGCGCCGGATGAGGATGCGACGGCGCGGGGAACGGCGCTGCATCTGCTTTTGCAGCACCTGCCGGGACAGAGCCAGGCGCATTGGCCCCTCATCGCCCGCGCGCTGGTGCCGGACGCGGCCTTGTGCGCTGATCTGCTTGGTACGGTGGAAGGGTTGATCCTGGACCCAGCGCTTGCGCCGGTGTTCGGTCCGGACAGCCTGGCAGAGGTCGTGATTGTGGGTAATTTGCTGGGGCAACCGGCGGAAGGGTCCATTGACCGGCTGGTGGTCGGCAAGGCCATGGTGCTGGCGGTGGATTTCAAATCGAATCAGTTGGTGCCGGAAGATGCCGCTGCGGTGCCGGAAGCGATCCTGCGGCAGATGGGCGCCTATGCCGCGCTTTTGGCGCGGGTCTATCCAGACCGGGCGGTGCGAGGCGCCATCCTGTGGACCCAAACCGGGGCGCTGATGCGGCTTCCCGACGAGATCGTGAGGGCGGCGTTGCAGCGGGCCACAAGTGATGGGGGTCTGCCCCTTGACGTTCCCCCTGCGGATGCCTAGCTTTTCAGGTCTGCCGCTTTACTGGAGAACATGATGGGTAACGCTACCGTCGCCGTGACCGACGCCACGTTTGATGCCGAAGTGCGTCAATCGTCGATCCCGGTCGTCGTCGATTTCTGGGCTGAATGGTGCGGCCCGTGCCGCCAGATCGGCCCGGCGCTGGAAGAGATCGCCATCGAACTGGCCGGCAAGGTCAAGATCGTGAAGATCAATGTCGACGAAAACCCCGACAGCCCGGCCATGCTGGGCGTGCGCGGCATTCCCTCGCTGTTCCTGTTCAAGGACGGTCAGGTTGTGTCGAACAAGGTCGGCGCCGCGCCCAAGGCCGCGCTGGCGAACTGGATCAACTCCGAGATTTGAGGTCCGCCTGCCTGCGGCATGAAGGGCGCCCTCGGGCGCCCTTTTCACATCAAAGCGGCCAGCCCGGCTGGCACCAGGTCAGGTGGCCGAAAGCAGCGCCTGCCCCAGATGACCGTCGGCATCGCTTACGCCGGACAGAGCAAAGAAATAGCCGCCGCCGAAGGGCTTGATGTATTCCTCCAGCGCCTCGCCGTTCAGACGGGTCTGCACCGTGCCGAATCCGGAGTCGAGATCGGCCTGATAGCTGACAAAGATCAGCCCCATGTCCATGCGGCCGGACGGATCCAGCCCGCGCGCATAATTGAAGCCCCGGCGCAGGATCAGGTTCTTTTCGCTGGCGGGGATCCGGGGGTTGGCAAGCCGGATATGCGCGGTGGGCGGGATGGCGTCGCCGGAAAAGTCGGGCACGGCGTGTTCGTCGGTCTGGCCCAGCGGCGCGCCCGACAGTTTGTGGCGGCCCATGATGGCTTCCTGGCTGGCCAGTTGCGCCCGGTCCCAGCGTTCAACGAAATTCCGGATCAGGCGGACAACCTGATAGCTGCCGCCCGCCGTCCATGCCGGCTCGTTCGGCGCGCGGGCGGGGATCCAGACCAGCTTGTCCATCAGCGCACTGTCGGCGCTGTCGGGATTGGCGGTGCCGTCCTTGAAACCCAGCATGTTGCGGGGCGTCGCTTCGGTGAGCGAAGCCGGGCGCGGCGGCAGGAAGCCTTCGATCCGCCAGCGCGGCCCGGCCCAGATGCCGGTGGTGCGGATCACGTCGCGCAGAGCGTGCAGCACGGTTTCCCGGCAGGAGGTGGTGATTTGCAGCAAGAGGTCGCCATGCGCGAAGGCCGGGTCGATCGCGTCATTGGGAAAGTGGTCCATCGCCGTCTCGCTGGGTAGTATCGCAAGGTCCGTGACCCGTCCGTTCAGATCAGTCACATCGGCCAGCAGCTTGTCGGCCACCGGGCCCATGTCTGACACATCACCCTTGGTGAACAGCGCATATTCCAGCCGGTGAAAGCCGGTAAAGCCGGGGTCAGCCTCACGCTTCTCCCAGTCGTCAGCGCGGGAATCGATGGCGTTGTCGAGGTCGGAAAACAACTCTGCCACCGGCTCGATCCGTTCA
>JANLQT010000188.1:0-3999 GCA_031368035.1 Rhodobacterales bacterium
GACCTGATCCAGATCCTGCGCGACGGGCGCCTGCACCGGGCCGCCGATCTGGCGCAGCGGCTGACGGTATCTGAACGCACGATCTGGCGCGACATGGCGACCTTGATGGCATCCGGCCTTGCGGTCGAAGGCGAGCGCGGCATGGGCTATATCCTGCGCCAGCCGATGACCTTGCCGCCGATGATCCTGACCCCGCCCGAACGCGAGGCGCTACGACTGGGCCTGCGGCTGGTGTCCGAAGGCGCGGATGACGGCCTCGCCCGGGCGGCGCGCAGCCTGGCCGAGAAGATATCCTCGGTCACCCCCTCGCCGGTCGAGGACCCGCAGGACCTGTTCGCCAGCCCGGCCCGGTCCTCGCCCCGCGCGGCACGGCATCTGCCGCTGATCCGCGGCGCGATCACGGCAAGCGAGGTGCTGACGCTGACCTATCTGGAGGCGGACGGCGCCGAAAGCCACGGCGACATCCATCCCCTGCGGCTGTCGCAGGAAGGCCAGGTGCTGGTGCTGGAGGCCGCCCTTCCGGGGCGCCCGGCACGGAACTACCGGCTGGACCGGATTCTGGCGCTGGATGCCACAGGAGAAAAGCACCCGTAGGATGGGTGATGGGTCCATCATTTGACTGCTGTTGTCGCGTGATGGGTGAATCACCCATCCTACAGGCGCCGTGTCAGGCCTGCGTCATGCCTGCGTCAGGCCCGGCAGGTGCAGAAGCGACATAAGCTCTCCGGCCCGCTCTGGCCCCATGCTCTCGCGAATCCCCGCAATCTCGGCCCGCCACAGCGGCACGGCCTTTTCGACCACCTCGGTCCCCTCTGGCGTCAACTCCACCCGGCGCGCGCGCAGATCGTCCTTGTCCACCTTGCGCGTCAACAGCCCACGCGCTTCCAGCGCCTTGACCGCCGCCGTCAGTGTGGTCTGGTCCATCGCCAGAAACTCGGCCAGCGCGCCAAGCCGAGGCTGGCCCATGCCCCCCAGCGCCACCATCATCGAAAACTGGCCATTGGTGATGCCCAAGGCCGCGAACACCTTGTCGAACCGCCGCGCCAGCAGCCGCGCCGCCTTCTGTGCGGCAAAGCACAGACAGCCGTCCCGAACTTCCAGCACCACAGAGATAGGAATTCGCTTGGCATCCGTCATGATGTGTTGATATCAATGTTTTACGCAGAGGGCAAGGGCGATGGAGAGGGCAGAATGACGCAGGTGGTGAAAGACAGCCCCTATCGCTGGGTGATGGTGGCAGCGGGCGGCATGATGGGCTGCGTGGCGATGGGCGCGCTGTTCGCGCTGCCGGTGCTGTTGAAACCGATGCAGGCCGAAACCGGATGGTCGATGACCGGCCTGTCCTGGGCGCTGACCATCGCGTTTCTCGCCATGGCGTTTGCTTCCATGCTGTGGGGAAATCTGTCGGACCGTTTCGGTGCACGGCCGGTGGTCTTGACGGGGGCGGTGCTGTTCTCAGCCAGTCTCTGGCTCGCCGCCCACGCCCCCTCGCTGTATGTGTTCCTGCTTTGCTACGGCGTCATGGCCGGCGGTGCGGTCGCGGCGTTCTTTGCGCCGATGATGGCCACTGTCATGGGCTGGTTCACTACGCAGCGCGGGCTCGCCGTCTCGCTGGTCTCGGCAGGCATGGGCATGGCACCGCTGACCATGTCGCCGCTGGTGGCACAACTGATCCAGACCCATGACTGGCGCGGGGTGCTTCAGGTCCTTGCGGTGATCGTGGCCGTGGTCACCATTCCCCTGTCGTTCCTGATGCGGCGCCCCCCGGCGATGGAAGAGACGGCGCCCTTGGCCATGATGGCCGATGCGCCGGACGCCCGGATGACGCTGCGGCAGGCGCTGACCTCGAACCAGTTTCTGGTGCTGGTCGCTACCAATTTCTTCTGCTGCGCCACCCATTCGGGGCCGATCGTGCATACGGTCAGCTATGCCCAGCTGTGCGGTCTGTCCGTGGTCGCGGCGGTGTCGATCTATTCGGTGGAGGGTTTTGCCGGCTTGTTCGGCCGCGTCGGTTTCGGCGTCATGGGCGACCGGTTCGGCGCCAAACGGGTGCTGGCGACGGGGCTGTTCCTGCAATCGCTGGGCGCGATGGGCTATTTCTTCGCGCAGGATCTGTGGCAGTTCTACTCGGTCGCCTCGATGTTCGGCTTCATCTATGCCGGGATCATGCCGCTGTACGCCGTGCTGATCCGCGAGAATTTCCCGATGAAGATGCTGGGCACGATCATGGGCGGCACCGGCATGGCGGGCTCGCTTGGCATGGCGACCGGGCCGGTGATGGGCGGGGCCATCTTCGATGCGACCGGAGGCTTTGGCTTGATGTATCTGATCTGCGCCGGGATGGGCCTGTTCGCCTTCCTGATCGCCACGACCTTCCGGCCGTTTCCGAAAGCGCCAGAAGTCGCAGGGATCCCGGCGGAGTAAGAAAGTTGGTCACGCGAATTTGCGACGCGTCGGCAACCAGACGCCCGCAGGATGGGCTATTCACCCATCATTTACCCCCAAACTTGAGATCACGCCCCACACTTCACCGGCACTGACGCCCGGAATATGATCGTTTGCCGGTCCGATCGCGTGGGGGCTCCGACTTCCGGAAGTTCCGAATAGCCACAAATGCCAATGTCATAACTGCATCCAGCGCGCAGCTTGCCAAGGATGTTCGCCCAGCTTTCCGCGCCCGGCCCAAGCGCTCCATCCTCTACCATCCTCTACCATCCGCAGATTTCCATGGTCGGTGCCGACCCCTCCACAATAGGCGATGACAGAGGCCTTGGGCACACAGTCCCGATGCCGGATCTGGCCCAGGTAAAACCTGGTCCTGGATTGACAGTGAAGAGGTATATCGACCGCACTGATTTTGGCACTTGTCGAATACCTGAAGAAAAGCGGTTAGAAATTGAACAGAAGCAAAAGTGCCACCCCAAGCACGGCATTGGCGAGGTAGGTTCCGCTTCGTGGGCTCAGTGTCATCGGCCGGGCAACTTTGACGCGGGCCAAGGTGGATGCCCGCAATCGAAATTGCAATGCCGTGGCAATCCCCTGTTCAGGGCGTTTGGCGCCATCCCGCATCTTTCTTTTGGGCGGCGCGCCCCCCTGTCACAGCGTCGAATTCATCGCCCCGCCGTCCAGCAGGATGTTCTGCCCGACGATGAACCCCGCGTGCTGGCTGCACAGAAAGGCACACATCGCGCCGAACTCCTCTGCCGTGCCATAACGCCGCGCGGGGATGGTAGCGGCGCGCTCGGCCCGGGCCTGATCGAGGGTAATGCCGCGCGCCTTCGCAGCACCTGTGTCCAGCGAGAGGCCCCGGTCAGTGTCGTGGATGCCGGGCAGAAGGTTGTTGATCGTCACCCCCTGCGGCGCCACTTGCCGCGAGGTGCCGCCGACAAACCCCGTCAGCCCGGCGCGGGCGGTGTTGGACAGACCAAGGCTGGCGATAGGCGCTTTCACCGACTGGCTGGTGATGTTCACCACCCGGCCCCAGCCATTCGCGAGCATTCCCGGCAGACAGGCCTGCATCAGCGCGATGGGCGTCAGCATGTTGGCGTCGATCGCTCTGATGAAATCGTCGCGGCTCCAATCGCTCCACATCCCCGGGGGCGGGCCGCCCGCGTTGGTCACCAGAATGTCCACCGCGCCCGCCGCGGCCAGCACCTGCGCGCGCCCCTCGGGCGTGGTCACATCCGCTGCAACCTCGGTCACCTGCACGCCGAACCGGCTGCGAATTTCGAACGCCGTGGCGGCCAGCGCCTCGGCCCCGCGCGCGTTCAGCACCAGATCCACCCCTGCCTCGGCCAGGGCCATGGCACAGCCACGCCCCAGACCCCGGGACGAAGCCGTCACCAGCGCCCGCTTGCCCTTCAACCCCAGATCCATGGCACTCTCCCTCATTGATGCGCCCACAAGGCCCGCTCGCCGCGCCGGTTGCAAGCCCGCCGTCTCGCGCCTTGGGGCGTTCGCCAATTCGCCCTCAGCCGGTCTGTCTCTTGCCACGATTGG
>JANLQT010000191.1:0-2607 GCA_031368035.1 Rhodobacterales bacterium
CGCGTATCTTGAGGATCATCGCTTGCTCCTTGGGAAAGCCCGCAAGGCAGCAATCCAAACCACCTGACGGGCGGTTTGTGGGTCTGATCTGGGTAAGAGATGCTGACCAACCGCCTATGTGGCGTTGGTAAAGCACCAGGCATTGGGGCGGATCGGGCTCAGCATGGGCGTCAGGTAATCCCGGCGCGCGGCCCCTGTCAACAGGCTGGCAGGAAGGCGTGGTTCATGGCATGAAAGTGGGCGCAACGGGGGACACAGCATGACGTTCGGCAAGGGCGACCACCTGCATCTGATCGACGGCTCGGCCTTCATCTTCCGGGCCTATCACGCTCTGCCACCCTTGACGCGCAAGTCGGACGGACTGCCGGTGGGCGCGGTTGCGGGGTTTTGCAACCTGCTGTGGCAGGAGCTGACGACCGGTCACGGCAAGCCCACCGCCACCCATATCGCGGTGATCTTTGACGCAGGGGCCAAGACCTTTCGCAACGATTTCTTCCCCGCCTACAAGGCCAACCGCCCGCCTTTGCCGGAAGACCTGCGCCCGCAATTCCCGCTGACCCGCGCGGCCACCCGCGCCTTCAACGTCGCCTGCATCGAGCAGCAGGGCTTTGAAGCGGACGATCTGATCGCCACCTATGCGCGGCAGGCGCGTGAGGCGGGAGGGACGGTGACGATCCTGTCGTCGGACAAGGACCTGATGCAACTGATGGGCAACGGCGTCGACATGTTCGACCCGATGAAGAACAAGCGCCTGACGCTGGACGATGTGATGGAGAAATTCGGCGTCGCCCCGGACCGGGTGGTGGACGTGCAAAGCCTTGCCGGGGATTCGGTGGATAACGTGCCCGGCGCGCCGGGGATCGGGCTGAAGACGGCCGCGCTGCTGATCCAGGAATACGGCGACCTCGACACGCTTCTGGCCCGCGCCGGCGAGATCAAGCAGCCCAAACGCCGCGAGGCGTTGGTGGACAATGCCGAGTTGATCCGGGTGTCCCGGCGCCTCGTCACGCTGGATGACGCCGTGCCGGTCCCGGCCACGCTGGACGAGTTTGCACTGGCCGCGCCGCAGCCCGAAACGGTGATGCAATTCCTGTCCGAAATGGAATTCCAGACCCTGATCCGCCGCGTCTCGGAAAAGCTGAAGGTCGCCGCCCCGATTTTGGAAGCGGGCAAAGGCTATGAAGTCACCGGCGCGCATGAGGATGTGGCCGAGGACGACCGCCTCGGCTTTGACCATGCGGGCTATATCTGTGTCCGCGATGCCGCCGCGCTGCTAACCCTGATCGACCGCGCCTATGAGCGCGGCTATCTGGCGGTGGATACTGAAACCACCTCGCTGGACGAAATGCGCGCCGAAATCGTCGGGATTTCGCTGGCGATTGATCCGGGTAAAGGGGCTTACGTGCCGCTGGGCCACCGGATCGGCGAGGGCGGGCTGCTGGGTGACGAAAAGGCGCCGGATCAGATGGCGATGGTCGAAGCGCTCGCCCTGCTGAAGCCGGTGCTGGAGGACCCCGCCGTCCTGAAAATCGGCCAGAACATGAAATACGACGCCAAGATCTTCGCCCGCGTCGGCATCCGCGTCGCCCCGATCGACGACACGATGCTGATGAGTTACGCCATGTTCGCCGGCCTCCACAACCACGGCATGGACGAGCTTTCCCAAAAATACCTCGGCCACAAATGCATTCCGATCAAGGAGCTGATCGGCTCGGGCAAGACCCAGGTCACTTTCGACCGCGTCGCCATCGACACGGCGACGAAATACTCTGCCGAGGATGCCGACGTCACCTTGCGCCTGTGGCAGACGTTCAAACCCCAACTCCACAAGGCCCGCGTCACCACGGTCTACGAGACCCTTGAACGCCCGCTGGTGCCGGTTCTGGCGGAAATGGAGATGGCGGGCATCACCGTGGACCGGCAGGTTCTGTCCCGCATGTCGGGGGCCTTCGCGCAGACGATGTTGCGACTGGAAGACGAAATCCAGACACTTGCGGGTCAGAAATTCAACGTCGGCTCGCCCAAGCAGCTTGGCGAAATCCTGTTCGACAAGATGAAACTGCCGGGGGGCGAAAAGGGCAAGACCGGCGCTTACGGGACCGGCGCGGATGTGCTGGAGGACCTTTCGACCGAGCACGAACTGCCGGGCAAGGTGCTGGACTGGCGGCAGGTGGCGAAGCTGAAATCCACCTATACCGACGCCTTGCAAGACCATATCAACCCCGAGACGGGCCGCGTCCACACCTCGTATTCTATCAGTGGCGCCGTCACTGGCCGCCTCGCCTCGACCGATCCCAACCTGCAAAACATCCCCGTCAGGACCGAGGAAGGCCGCCGCATCCGCGAGGCGTTCGTGGCCCCCCCGGGCAAAGTCCTGGTCTCCCTTGACTATTCCCAGATCGAACTGCGCATCCTCGCCCATATCGCCGACATTCCGGCGCTTCAGCAGTCGTTCCGCGACGGCATCGACATCCATGCCATGACGGCGTCCGAGATGTTTGGCGTTCCGCTTGACCAGATGACCTCGGACATCCGCCGCAAGGCCAAGGCGATCAACTTCGGCGTCATCTACGGCATTTCCGGCTTCGGCCTTGCCCGCAACCTGCG
>JANLQT010000229.1:0-3447 GCA_031368035.1 Rhodobacterales bacterium
AGTTCCTGCGCTATGGCTCGGTCCTTGGCCTTTCGGCGCCGGTTTTGGGCGGCATCACCGGCGCGCTCGGATACGGCCTGACCCCCGGCGTGGCCCGCGCCGGCACGCCCGGTGGCACGGTCCGTTATGGCCAGATCGTTCCGGCTGCGGCGATCAACCCTGTGACCATCGCTGACGGCGGCGGGCTGACCGTCCTGTCGCAATTCGGTGAAACGCTGGTCCTGTCCGCGCCCGACCTGTCGGCCCAGCCGCTTCTGGCCGAAAGCTGGTCGCCCAATGCCGATGGCACGGTCTGGACCTTCAAGCTGCGCAAGAACGTGAAGTTCCACAACGGCAAGACCATGACCGCCGATGACGTGGTCGCAACCTTCGACCGGCTGTCGGACCCGGCCAACGGCTCGAACGCGCTGTCTGTGTTCACCGGCCTGCTGTCCAAGGGCGGCACCCGCAAGGTCGATGACACCACCGTCGAATTCCACCTCGACGCGGCCAACGGCAACTTCCCCTATGCCGTGTCCACCGACAACTACAACTCCATCATCATCCCGGCCGAATTCCCCGAGGATTTCGAAGCCACGATGATCGGCACCGGCCCCTTCAAGCTTGAGAAATTCACGCCCAAGGTCGGCGCGTCCTTCACGCGCAACCCCGACTACTGGGGCGCGCCGCCGCTGCCGGACCGGATCGAGGTGCAGTTCTACGACGACTACCAGCCGCAGATCCTGGCCCTGCAAGGAGGCGAGCTTGACATCATCCAGCAGGTCCCGGTGCTTCAGGCTGCGGGTCTGCTGAACGATCCCAATGTCAGCATCATCGCCATTCCGTCCTCGGCGCACAGCCAGGTGCACATGCGCACCGACATGGACCCGTTCCAGGACAAGCGCGTCCGCCAGGCGGTCGCCCTGACGCTGGACCGGCCGAAGATCGTGGCGGGCCTGATGCGCGGAAAGGCGCAACTGGGCAACGACAGCCCGTTCATGCCGGCCTATCCTTCGACCGATCCTTCGGTTCCCCAGCGCCAGAAGGATATCGCGCAAGCCAAGGCCCTGATGGAGGCGGCGGGCGTCGGCGCAGGCTTCCAGACCACGCTGACCACGGAAAAGTATCTCGAAATCCCCGATTATGCCGTGTTGATCCAGAACGCGGTCAAGGAAATCGGCATCGATCTGCAACTGAACATCATGGACCAGGGCGCCTATTACGGCGATGCCGTGCCGGGCAAGTCGCCGTGGCTCGACAGTTCCCTAGGCATCACCGACTACGGCCACCGCGGCGTGCCCAACGTCTTCCTGCAAGCCCCGCTGCTGAGCACCGGCACCTGGAATTCGGCGCATTTCAACAACAAGGACTATGACGCGCTGGTCACCAGCTTCGTCGCCGCCCTTGACCTTGAATCGCAGCGCGCCATCGCGGGCAAGATCCAGACCCTGCTTCTGGACGAAACCCCGATCATCCAGTCCTATTTCTACGACTTCCTGACCGTGACAAGGGGCGGGATGTCCGGCGTCGTCTCTACTGCGATGGGCCATCTGCTGCTGGGCCAGGCGAGCCTGTGATGAACTGATGCGAGGCCGCCCGCCGCGGCGGCCTCGCAGCTCATGACCGGAAGGGGAACCGCGATTTCCAGTTTCGTGCTTCGGCGGATCGTCCTGGCGCTGCTGACGCTGTGGCTTTTGTCCGTGCTGATCTTCGCGGGCGGTCACCTCTTGCCCGGCAATGTCGGCCGCGCCATGCTTGGCCCCTTCGCCGACCCCAAGGCGGTCGAGGTGCTGAACCACCAGATGGGCACCGACCGCCCGGTTCTGGTGCAATATGCCGACTGGATTTCGGGCTTTGTCACCGGGAACATGGGCGACAGCTATGCCTACCGCGCCCCGGTCGCGCCGTTCCTGTTCACCGCGCTTCTGAACTCGGCCAAGCTGGCGCTGGTGGCCTTCCTGATGGTGGTCCCGCTCGGCATCCTCGGCGGCGTCATCGCTGCGCTGTATCGCGGCCGGGCGCCCGACCGCATCCTGTCCAACGCCGGCCTGTCCGCGACGGTGGTCCCTGAATTCGTCTCGGGCATCGTGCTGATCCTGATCTTCGGCGTCTGGCTGCGCTGGTTCCCGATTTCCGCCACCTGGGACGAGGGCGCCGGCCCGCTTGAGCAGCTGTACCATCTGATCCTGCCTTCGATCCCGCTGGTGCTGATTCTCTTTGGCTACATCGCCCGCATGGCCCGCGCCGGCATGATCGAGGCGCTGGACGCCGATTACACCCGCACCGCCGTGTTGAAGGGCCTGACCTATCCCCAGGTCATATGGCGCCATGTCCTGCGCAACGCCCTGCTGCCCACGATTTCCGTCATCGCCACGCAAACGGTCTATCTGATCGGCGGTCTGGTGGTCATTGAAATCCTCTTTCACTATCAAGGCATTGGCAGCCTGATCTACACCGCCGCCAAGAAAAAGGACTTCCCCATGTTACAGGCCGGGGTCATGGCCATCGGCGCGCTGTTTGCCGTAACGACGCTTCTGGCCGATCTCCTTTATGCGCGCCTCAACCCGCGCATCCGCTATGGAGGGCGCGAGTGACCGATGCCGCCGAAACCACCACTGTCGAAACCACCGCGCCGGAACAGGGCTGGCGCGACGACCTCCGCCGCCTTTTGCGCTCGTCCACCTTCGTTGTCGGCGCCCTGATCGTCCTGTTCTGGATCGGCTGCGCCGTCTTCGGCCCCAGCCTCGTGCCCCACGACCCCTTCGCCGACGACCTGATCAACTCCTTGATGCCGCCCTCCTCCGAGCATTGGTTCGGCACCGACCAGCTTGGCCGCGACGTCTTCTCCCGCGTCATCGTCGGCGCCCGCGACATTCTGACCGTCGCGCCCATCGCGACCTTGCTCAGCACGATCCTCGGCACGGCGCTTGGCCTGACCATGGGCTATTTCGGCGGGCTGGTGGACGAGGTGCTCAGCCGCCTTGTCGACGCCGTCCTGGCCCTGCCGACCGTCATCGTGGCGCTTCTGGCGCTGACCGCGCTTGGCACCTCGACCACCACGGTCCTTTTCGTCATCGCGTTTTCCTTCGCCCCGATCATCGCCCGCACCGTCCGGTCTGCCGTGCTGGGCGAGGTCGGGCTTGACTATATCGCCGCAGCCGAACTACGCCGCGAGAACATCTTCTACATCCTTTTCGTCGAGATCCTGCCCAATGTCCTGCCGCCGATCCTGGTCGAGACCACGGTGCGGCTTGGCTATGCGATCTTCACTGTCGCCACGCTCAGCTTCATCGGCTTCGGCATCCAGCCGCCCTCGCCGGACTGGGGCCTGTCGATCTCGGCCAATTACGGGATGATCGGCGGCGGCTTCTGGTGGACGGTGCTGTTCGACAGCCTCGCCATCGCCAGCCTTGTGGTGGGCATCAACCTCGTCGCCGACGGCATCGAAAGCACGCTGAATGACTGACG
>JANLQT010000235.1:0-11968 GCA_031368035.1 Rhodobacterales bacterium
GCGATCACGCCGAATTCGGTGCCCAGCGGGTCCGCGATCTCGCGGCTGACCGCAGCGATCGAGGCGTTGAACGGGTGGCCCACGCGCAAGGACCGCACCATCAGTTCCACCGCATCGGGAAGCTGTTCTTCCAGCAGGGCCATGCGCTTTTTGGCCTTTTTGTTCACCCAGACATAAACGCCGCCAACGCCCATGGCGATGGCCACGACTGCCCGCACCGGGGCGCTCGCCTCGGTGCCGATGGTCAGGCCGAAGAATGCGACCACGGACAAGACCGCCATGATCCCGATCAGCGCCTTGGGGGTGAAGGCGATATTGGCCTTCTGCGCTTTGGTCGCGAGGATGGAATACAGCGGGATGCCCCGCGAGTTCATATGCTGGGACATCTCCTTGCGAAGCTGTTCCAGCACGGCGGCGCGGTCCTGGTTCTTTTCCAGCAGCGCGAGACGCCGGCTCATCCGGTTGTTCAGGCTGATCGATTTGCCAAAGGCGGTGAGATACAGGCCCTCGACCAGCATGACCACGGCCACGAAGATCAGAAGGTAGATTAGGGGGGCGGCGCTGATTTGCATGGTTTGCCCTCAGTGGATGGGTTCATAGATGGAGGCCGGCAGATCAAAGCCCCAGGCCTTGAACCGTTCGGAATAATGCGAGCGCACACCGGTCGCGTTGAACCGGCCGATGATCTTGCCACCGGTTTCCATGCCGAGGCGTTCATAACGGAACACTTCCTGCATCGAGATGATGTCGCCTTCCATGCCGGTGATCTCGGTGATCGACACCATCCGGCGCGAGCCGTCTTGCAGGCGAGTGACCTGCACGATCAGGTTCACGGCGGCGGCGATCTGGCTGCGGACGGCTTTCAGCGGCATTTCGATCCCGGCCATGGCGACCATGTTTTCCAGACGCGAGACGGCATCGCGAGACGAGTTGGAGTGGATCGTAGTCATGGACCCGTCGTGGCCGGTGTTCATCGCTTGCAGCATGTCGATGACTTCCACGCCGCGGGTTTCGCCGACGATGATCCGGTCAGGCCGCATCCGCAGGGCGTTGCGCAGGCAATCGCGCTGGGTGACGGCGCCCTTGCCTTCGACGTTGGCCGGGCGGCTTTCCATCCGGCCGACATGGACCTGTTGCAGCTGAAGTTCGGCGGTGTCTTCGATGGTCAGCACGCGTTCGTGGTTGTCGATGAAGGAGGACAGCGCGTTCAGCGTGGTGGTTTTCCCCGAACCCGTACCGCCAGAGACGATGATGTTCAGCCGGCACGACACGGCGGCCTGCAAGTAAAGCGCCATCTCTTCGGTGAAAGCGCCAAAGCGGACGAGGTCGTCGATCTTCAGCTTGTCCTTCTTGAACTTCCGGATGGAGACGAGCGAGCCATCCACCGCCACCGGCGGCACCATGCAGTTGAAGCGCGACCCGTCAGCCAGGCGCGCGTCGCAATAGGGGTTGGATTCGTCCACCCGGCGGCCCACGGCGGACACGATCTTGTCGATGATCCGCAACAGGTGGCGTTCATCCTTGAAGGTGATATCGGTCAGCGACAGCTTGCCGTTGCGTTCCACGAAGATGCGGTTCGGCCCGTTCACCAGAATGTCGTTGACGGTTTCGTCTTTCAGCAAGGGCTCCAGCGGGCCCAGCCCCATGACCTCGTCATAAAGTTCCTGGTTCAACGTGATGCGGTCGTTGGAGTTCAGCGCCACGGACATCTCGTCCAGCGCCTCGGCCGAAATCGCGGCGATTTCCGACTTCAGGCTTTGCTCGGACGCGGTTTCCAGCGCGGCAAGGTTCAAATTGTCCAGAAGGCGCTTGTGCAACTGCACCTTCAGCTCGCTCATCCGTTCCTTGCGCTTGCGTTCCTTGTCGGCGGCGGCGACCTCGGCGGGGTTCTTGACCACGGCCACCGGGCGCAGCGGCAACTTGGGCGCATCGGGTTTGGCATGCGAGCCGCTGGCGGGCACAGCGGCGCGCTTTTCGGGCGAGCCTGACCCGACCGGGGTCAGGGTCGGGCGGTTCGGTTCGGCATCGGGCTTCTTGAAACGCGAAAACATGGCAGGCTCCTGCGGAACGGGCCGGAAAGGTTATTTCTTTCCGGACTCGACGGCGGCGTTAAGGTCGTGCAGCGATTTCGCCAGCTTCTGAATTTCTTTGCGAAGCGGGTTCTTGGCGGCGGTTTCGGACAGGGGCAGGCCGTGGTCGTTGGCTTGCGTCACCGCCGAGCCGCCATCGGGCAGCTGCACTTCAATCGAGATATCAAGGCTTTCTGCCATCCGCTTGACCCGGCTTTTCGCCGAAAGGTCGGTAAAGCGCGGTGCGCGGTTCAGCACATAGCGCAATTTCTCATGCGGCAGCCCTTCGGCTTTCAGCGCCCGCACCAGCCGCAGCGCGTTCTGCGCGGTGCGCAGGTCCAGCTCCATCATCGCAAAATACACATGGGCGCGCTGCAGGACTGTTTCTGTCCAGGACACAACCGTGCGGGGCATGTCGATGATCACGAAATCGAAATTCGCCGCCGCCATGTCGATGATCCGGCCGATGTCCTCGCCGGTCACGATGTCCAGCGGCAGCATGTCCGCCGGGGCGGTCAGGACGTGCAGCTTGTCGTTGAAGGTCAGCATCGCCTGCAACAGACCGTCGCTGTCGGCGCGCTCGGTGTCCTGCAACAGGTCGAACACCGCCTCTTTGCGGGGCAGGTCCAGATAGGTCGCAGCCGAGCCGAACTGGAAATCAAAGTCGATCAGGCAGACGCGCGGGCCGTCCTTGGCGATGTTGGCCAGCTCCCACGCCAGGTTGGCGGCAAAGGTCGAGGCGCCGCAGCCCCCGGCCAGCCCGTGCACCGGAAGGATCACGGCGTTGCGGTCGCCCTTGGCCTTGAAGCCGGGATGGGCGGGCGGCTCGTCCGGATGCGGGGCCGACGGCACGGCGACCAGAACTGGCGCAGTTGGGGCAGGTTTGCGAAGCTTTTCAATGGTTTCGTGCAAGCCGCCCTCGGGCAGCGGATAGGGCAGGAAGTCATCGGCGCCAAGACGCAGCATCTGATGCAGGAAGATCGGGCTGACCTGATCAGCAATCAGCACCACGCGCACGCCCTGATCCTTGGCCTGGCGGATGATGTCGGTGATCCGGTTGATTTCCTTTTCGTCCTGACCATTGACGGCAACAGCGATGAATTCCAGCGCCTTGGCCTCGGGTTGGGTCAGGAACACCTGGGCATCTTCAAACGACAGATCACCCCAGGACTCGCCCAGTTCCAGTTCCATATCGTCGATCAGCAGGTCGAAATTCTGCACGTCGCGGCTGATCGTACAGGCGCGGATCGGTGCCGGTTCGGGTTGCAGGTTTGCCATGCTCGTCATGCCTCAGTCCTTTAGTTTACGACGGGGGCTGTCCGGGCAAAGTGCTTCGCCTGAGCAGGCCAACCCCCGTCGGGACACTGCTTCGATGACAGACTGTGCGGGCGGATGGTGGCGAGATTGGGGCCAAAAAATCGTCAATCTTTGGTATTTGGGCGATCGGTTGCCGATTGGACCGGCCCCGGAAACAAAGCCTAGGGCCCCAAAAACCTCGGGCGCCAGCTTGTCGCGGGCGCCCGATGCTTGACTGGAAGCTGTGACGAAATCAGCCGGCCTGCCGGCGGCTCACTTGCCGGCCGGGTTGACCTGGCTTTGCACTGCGGTCGGCTGGAACGCCGGTTGGGTCGCGCCCGCGACATATTCGCCCCACAACACGGCGGCGTATTTGCCGTTCAGCGGGCCGGAGGAGCCTTTCACAAAGCCCGTCACCTCGGTCACGGTGCGGCGGTTGCGCAGTTCGGGCTGGGAGGTGTAGATCACCGGCTGGGTCTTGCCAAGCGAGACCACCGCCTCGAGCCGCGAGCGGCTGATGCCTTGAGAGGCGAAGAACGCGACCACCGCATTGGCCCGGCGCAGGCCAAGCGCATAGTTGTAGGACGCCGAGCCGACAAGGTCGGTATGGCCAAATACGCGGAACCGCACCTGAGGATACTGGCGGATCCAGGCGGCCTGCTGCACCAGAACGGCCGCCGCGGCCGGCGTGATGTTGTACTGGTTGAACTCGAAGTTGATCGTGGTCGGGACTTCGGTTTCAAAGCGCTTCTGCAAGGCGACGGTGGCCTGACCGGTCATCGCCATGGTGTTGATTTCCGTCGGGTTGCCGAAGCCGCCTTCATTGACGTTCTGCCCAGCCTCGTTGTCACAGGCGGCCAGCAGCGCCAGGGTGGCGGCACACAACAGAAGCGGGAGTTTGCGCGTCAATTTCGCTGTCATCACTTACTCCATCGAATAGCCGTAGGCGCCACTGAAGTCCTGCCGGGCCACTTCGCCTGCAGCGCCCGTCGGGCTGCCGGCAACCTTGCCGAACAGGAACAGATCCTTTTCGGACGGCAGTCGGACGCGGTCGGTGGGCAGGGCAAACGCATCGCCCATGACTGGCGTGACCAGATGCGGGGTGATGATGATCACAAGTTCGGACTGGTTGCGCTGATAGTCGGCGCTGCGGAACAGGCTGCCCAGGATCGGAATATCGCCCAGCCACGGCACCTGACCGTTCAGGTCGCGGAAGTCGTCCTGTAACAGTCCTGCGATTGCAAAGCTTTCCCCGTCGCGCATCTCGACCGTGGTCGAGGTTTCGCGCCGTTTGAAGGCGTTCACCGACACGCCGCCGGTGGTCAATGTCACGGTGGTGTCGATGGACGACACCGCCGCATCCATTTGCAGGTTGATCAGATTGCCTTCGATGACGGTTGGGGTGAAGTTCAGCTCGACCCCGAAAGGCTTGTATTCAATGGACACGGTGCCGTTGTCCGAAGAAACCGGGATCGGATATTCGCCGCCCGCCAGGAACTTCGCCTCTTGCCCGGACAGGGCGGTCAGGTTCGGTTCCGCCAGCGTGCGCACGACGCCCTTTGCCTCCATGGCCTCCAGCAGGATGCCGAATTGCAGCGAACCTGCGGTGAAGCCAAGGCCCAAGGCACCCTTTGTGCCCGGCTTCAGGCGATAGGTGCCAGCCTGCAAATCCTCGGCCGTCTGACTTGCCACGGTGCCGGTGGCGCCGATGATCCCGGCACTAGTGCCGCCGCCCAGGGCAAGCGAGGTGGAAAGGCTTTTTTCCACCGAACGCTGCATTTCGGCAAAGCGCACCTTCAGCATCACCTGCTGCGTGCCGCCCACCTGCATCAGGTTGGAAACATGGTCCTTGGCATAGCGGTCGGCGAGGTCCAGTGCGCGGTCCAGCTTTTGCGTGGAGGACACCGTGCCCGACAGCACGATCCCGTCATTGGCGGTGCGCACTTCGATCTTCTCGCCCGGCAGAATTTCTTGCAGGCGTTCCTTGAATTCCTCGATGTCGGGGGTGACATGCACTTCGATGTTGGAAATCAGTTTCCCGTCTGGCGACAACAGGGTCATCGTCGTGCGCCCCGGCGCCTTGCCCAAGACGTAGATCGTCCTGTCCGACAGGGTCGAGATATCGGCGATGCCGGGGTTGGCGATGGACAGTTCCGAAAAAGCGGTGTCGCTTTCAACCACGACGGCGCGGTTCATCGGCACGTTCAGGGGCTGGTTTACCGTCCCCTTCATCACCGTCAGATTTTGCGCCATGACCGGCGTCAGTGCCGAGGATGCCAGGCACGCGCCCATCACCCCGGCCACAAGAAGGCCCCGCAGTTTCATCTTGCCTTCCCTTTCAACGCTCAAAGTCCCGGGTCTTGACTGCCTAATTCACTGCAAAGGATGCCCGATCTGGCATTTTTATGCAAGAATCAAATGGTTAAAGCAGGTTCCTTATGTGGATAACCTGCAACAGCCCGGTTTGCCTTGCTTTCGCGCCGCTGCATACAGCGTCAAAGTTGAAAAAAGCCCCCAAATCTGGGGGCCTTTGCGGTTCGGCTCCGGTTTGGATCAGTTGGTACAGGGGATCGGCGTATCCACCATGTCGGTGCCCTTGCGGGTCTTGACGATGCAGACCCGTTCCGGCTCGGGTGCTGCGGCTTCGACGACCGGGGCCGCCGCGACGATGCCCAGAAGCTGCTGGTTGTTCACTTCGACCTTGGCCTGAACGACATCATCGCCATTGCCCACCAACGACAGCGACAGCTTGCCGGTCGCGGCGGCCTGCGCAAGGCGCCCAATGCTTTCGGGGCTGGCCGCCACTGTCACCGTGCGGGCAACAGTCGCGGTGCCGGACTGGCCATCGGCCTTCTGGTCCACGGCGATGACCTTGACCGTGCCTTCGATCAGCCGGGTCAGCTCGCTGTCGCCGCCGTCGGGAATCCCGGTCCAGTACACGTCCACACGGTCGCCCGGCTGCACAAAGCCCGACACCCCGGTCGAGACGTCAACCTTGATCGCAAAGGCGCGCTCGCCCTTGGCCAACTGGCCCGTCAAGCCCGCTGCCTGGCCCGGCTCGGTCACTTTCACCGCCAGCAGGGGTTCAAACTTTTCCATCTGACGCAGGACATAGCGCGGGCTTTTCCCGTCATCGGGGAACAGCACCTTGGGATCCTTGAACACGCCTTCGGGCAGGGAGTTTTCCTGCCAGTAGATCATCGTGACATCCTCCTTGGTCAGGACGTCGCCATAGTTCTTTTCCTTCTTGACCACGAAGACCTGCACCAGCGGCCCGGTCTTGTCGCGCAGGCTTCGTTCCTGCGCCAAAGCGGTCTGCGTTTGATTGATATAGCCCTTGGTCATGAAAACCGCGGCCCCCGCGAGGGCGACACCGGCCACCAGAACCAGCCCGAACATTGCTCGCATTCTTGTATACCCCTATACCCAAGCGCTGGCCTTGTGCAGCCAGTCGCCGTCAATTGTTCTCATAGCCGACCGGCACGTTCCGCACATAATCGGCGATGCCGTTGGTCGCGCTGTCGGTCGCGAAGGCAACCGGGTAAAGCACGATCATGCCGATGCCGATCACGGCGGCAGACAGAACGACCCAGTCCACCGTGACGGCCCCGGTCTGGTCTGCCCAAAACTGTTTCCAGCCTGATGCGGTCTTCATGGTTGTCCATCTCCAGATTGCCGACATCCTGCTTTCGCACGATCGACCCTTGCAAAGTGCCATGTGAGATTGGCGAAAATGCGGCAGGTCACGGGCGTCTTTCAGCCATCGGCCAAAAAGCGAAGGCCGCCCCGGCGATGCGGAGCGGCCTGGTCTAGACCCGAAGGTCAGACGATTACTGGTTCTCGTAGCCCGACTGGCGCGAGTTCAGGTCGGTCACGATGCTGTCGCCCAGGCCGGTGATCCCGCCGCCGACGGACACCATCACAACCATGCCCAGGCCGACGATCGCGGCGGTCAGCACCACCCAGTCAACGGTCACGGCGCCGGATTCGTCTTTGGTGAAGGCCTTGAAGAGATTCAGGATTTTCATGTTAAACTTCCTTGTCCATGTTGCGCTTTACAACCGTTGCTTGAAGGTGGCCTCTGCTCCACCGTCCTTTCGGTTGCCCCCATCTAGACCCCCGGCTGTGGCCGAATTTTGGCAGAACAAGGGTATTTTCTGTTTGTCTTTACGAAGTTTTCATTTGTCATCGCGCCGGGTCTGACGTGATTCGGCTGGCCCAGCTACTGGCGCAATTCCTGGCGCAACTCCTGGCTCAGCGTTTGGCTCAGCGCTTGGCCGGCGAACAAGCCAAAGGGCCGCATCCTTGCGGATGCGGCCCCTTGAATTTGGCTCAGGCCTTGCGGCTTATTGGTTTTCGTAGCCCGACTGACGCGAGTTCAGGTCGGTCACGATGCTGTCGCCGAGGCCGGTGATCCCGCCGCCGACGGAAACCATGACGACCATGCCCAGGCCGACGATGGCTGCGGTCAGCACGACCCAGTCCACAGTCACGGCGCCGGATTCGTCTTTGCGGAAGGCCTTGAAGAGGTTCAGAAGTTTCATGATGTGATCCCTTGTCCGATGTGTTGCATATATCCAACCGGGGGTCTGTCGGAGGTCTCTGTTCCATCCGTCCGCTCGGTCTGACGTCATATGGCCCCCCGGACGTGGCCGAAATTTGGCAAGTATGAGGAATTTCGTAGAATTCTTCGCGATAGTTTCAAGGCAGCAATCGGGGAACGAGGGCCTCGCCGGCGGCAGCCCCGCCTGGGCAGGGGCGCCAGCTGCGCGCGCCCAATGACAAAGGCCGCGTCCTTGCGGATGCGGCCTTCGAACCATGCCTGAAGCTTAGGCGATTACTGGTTTTCGTAGCCCGACTGGCGTGCATTCAGGTCGGTCACGATGCTGTCGCCCAGACCGGTGATCCCGCCGCCGACGGTCACCATGACAACCATGCCCAGGCCGACGATGGCGGCGGTCAGCACCACCCAGTCAACGGTCACGGCGCCAGATTCGTCGTTGCGGAATGCCTTGAAGATGTTCAGGAGTTTCATGTCGCGATCCTTTCCCAGGAGTGAGTTTTGTACACATTCAACCGGGTCGGTCAGGCAACTCGTCAAGGCCATCACACTCGGTATGACCTCATATAGCCTTCCGAATCTGGCGCGATTTTGGCCTGACCGGGGTGTTTTTCCGTAAAATCAAACGACATTAGAAACAATAAGGGCCGCGACGGTTCATCGTCGCGGCCCCAAGGATCAATCAGAAAATCTTATTGGTTTTCGTAGCCCGACTGACGCGAGTTCAGGTCGGTCACGATCGAGTCGCCCAGGCCGGTGATTCCACCGCCGACGGAGACCATGACCACCATGCCAAGGCCCACGATGGCTGCGGTCAGCACGACCCAGTCCACAGTCACGGCGCCGGAGTCGTCGTTCTTGAAGGCCTTGAAGAGGTTCAGGAGTTTCATGTCGCAGTCCTTTCTGGTTGCTTGTTCGCTGCGGATCCGCCCTTTGCCCTTGCTCAGGGCGTTGCGGTTCGGCATGCGTGCAAGTTAGCCAGCCGATTGGGGCAGGATTGTGGGACCTTCGCGGCATTTTTTCACCGGAGCGGTAAATCTTTCAGGGCGTCGCTCAACATGTTGAATTTGAATGATTAAATTTTTCGCGATTTGTGACTGTTGCCAAATCCAACACCAGTGTCGGGCCTCAAATCGGAAAAGTTTGCCACAATTCTGCCATTTCGCGTCCGGCAGGTAGCCAAATGGCCTGCCTTCTGGCATCCTTCGGCGAAAGAGATCGAGCAGTGATCCCATGAAGTTGCGTTTCCTTTTGGCCCTGGCGATAGGTCTGGCCGCCGTTCTGCCCATGCCGGGCCCGGCTGCGGCGGACGACTTCACCTTCAAAAGGCTCAAGGTGCAGGATCTGAACCCGGCAAATCGCATCACCGTGCAGATCGACCCGGTGGAACAGGCCAAGGCTCTGGCGGCCTCGCCCAAGGTGGACCCAAGGCCAGAGCCATCGGACCCTGTGCCCAAGGCGGGCGGCGACGAAGCGCCGCTGGCGCCGGTCAAGCCGCCCTCGGGTCAGAAGTATTCCTGGTTCTGGGACAAGGTTCAGCCGGGGCTTTACGACGGGAACGACCGGTTCCCGACCGCGCTTGCCGCACTGACAGAGGGGCCGGATGGCGTGTCAGTGGCGTCGCCGCGATTGCAGGCCCTGCAAGAGATGGCCGACAGCTATGGCACGGAAATCCTGAAGGCAACGGTCGGCACGCGGGTGTCCCCGGCGCTGGTTCTGGCGATGATGGCGGTGGAAAGCGGCGGCAATCCGGCGGCGCAATCCTCGGCCGGCGCGCAGGGCCTGATGCAGCTGATCCCCGATACCGCCAAACGGTTCGGTGTCAGCGATGCGCTGGATCCGGGGCAAAGCATCAAGGGCGGGGTGGCCTATCTGGATTGGCTGATGGGCAATTTCAACCGCGACCCGATCATGGTGATCGCCGCCTACAACGCCGGGGAGGGCGCCGTCGCCGCCTCGCTGGGCGTGCCGCCCTATGCCGAGACGCGCGATTACGTGCCCAAAGTGCTGGCGGCCTGGTCGGTGGCGCAGGGCCTGTGCCTGACCCCGCCGATGCTAGTCAGCGATCCCTGCGTGTTCAAGGTGATTTCGGCGAAGAACACGGCGCAGACGGTGCCCTAGGACGGCAAAATCCATCGCGGGATTTTGGGTCTGCGGCAAAACCGGCGCGGACAAATCCTAACGCCTCGTAAATTTGGATTCGCAAGTCCTTGATTTCATGCGCCCGAAATTTTGTCCACGCGTGGACACTTTTCCGGGTCAGGCCTGAAATGCATCCGCCCAGTCGGGATGTTTCAGCTTTTGCGCGTTCACGAACGGGCAAAGCGGCACGATCTTGAACCCTTCGGCGCGGGCGTCATCGACCATCCGCGCCACCAGCGCCAGCCCCGCGCCGGTGCCACGAAAGGCGTCCGGAACGCCCGTGTGGTCGGCACTGACAAGAGAGGGGCTGATCACCGTGAAGCTCAGCTCTGCCTCGTCCCGCCCGTGCCGGATCACATAGCGCCCCTTGGCCCCGGTTTGCTCTTTGGTGATCACATGGTCAGTCAACGATATGCGCCTCGGTCGCCGCGCGCAGTTCCGCCTCGGTCACGCCTTCGGCTAGGTCCACGATATGCAGCCCCTTGTGGCCGACATCCAGCACGCCCAGGTTGGTGATGATCCGGTCCACGACGGCCTTGCCGGTCAAGGGCAGGGTGCAGGCTTTCAGCACCTTGGATTCGCCGTGTTTGCTGGTGTGGTCCATCACGACCACCACCCGCCCCACCCCCGCCACCAGATCCATCGCCCCGCCCATGCCCTTGACCAGCTTGCCCGGGATCATCCAGTTGGCGAGGTCACCGGTTTCGCTGACCTCCATCGCGCCCAGGATCGCCATGGCAATCTTGCCGCCGCGGATCATCGCGAACGAGGTCGCGCTGTCGAAATACGCGGTCTGCGGCAGTTCGGTGATGGTCTGCTTGCCGGCATTGATCAGGTCGGCATCCTCCTCACCCTCAAATGGAAACGGCCCCATGCCGAGCATGCCGTTTTCCGACTGCAAGGTCACGTTGACCCCCGCCGGGATATAGTTCGCCACCAGCGTCGGGATGCCGATGCCGAGGTTCACATACATCCCGTCGCGCAGTTCCTGCGCGGCGCGGGCGGCCATCTGATTGCGGTCCCACGGCATTGTTCACTTCTCCTTCAGCACTTGGACAGTCCAAGGTCTACGACCGGACCAATATTAATGCGCATGCCTGGTATGGCCGGATCGGCCTTCCATATAGGTTTCAAGTCAGAGTATCCGCGAGTGGCGGCCCTGCTGTCGGCCAAGCCGTTCAACGAATATGTAATTCCATTCGATATGAAGACTACCGCCTGACCATCTTGGCATTCCACACGCCCAGAAGCGACAGTGAACGGCCAGGGAAAATCGACTGTGTCTGCGCTAATATCAACACCTTTGCCTTTGCAGGCCGAGAAGAAGAGCAATGTGGAAACGCCAACTAGTGCAACTGTTCGAGTTCCCATCAGACGGACTCCTTCTTGCGGACAGTCCGCTGTTCGATGCGCTTCTCGTGCTGGCCTTGAACGACGCGGTGGACGTAGATGCCCGGCAGGTGGATGCCGTCGGGGTCTAGGCCGCCCATCGGCACGATCTCTTCCACCTCGGCCACGCAGACCCGCCCGCAGGTCGCGGCGGGGACGTTGAAGTTGCGGGCGGTCTTGCGGAAGACGAGGTTGCCCGACGGGTCCGCCTTCCAAGCCTTCACGATGGCGAGGTCGGCGACGATGCCGCGCTCCAGGATATAGTCCTGGCCGTCGAAGGACTTCACATCCTTGCCCTCGGCAATCACCGTGCCAACGCCGGTTTTGGTGTAAAATCCGGGGATGCCGGCGCCCCCGGCCCGCATCCGTTCGGCGAGGGTGCCTTGCGGGTTGAACTCCAGCTCCAGCTCTCCGGACAGGTATTGGCGCATGAATTCGGCGTTCTAGCCCACGTAGGACGAGATCATCTTCTTGACCTGCCTGGTCGCGAGCAAGACCCCCAGACCGAACC
>JANLQT010000286.1:0-4984 GCA_031368035.1 Rhodobacterales bacterium
GAATAGGCCAGCACGACTTTCTTGGGCTTGAACATCGGTCCCTCCATGCGGATTTCGCGCGGCTTAGCCGGAAAGCGCTGCGGGGGCAAGGAACTGCGGTTGACACCGGCCCGGGCGCTGGGACTATCTCGGCGCCTTGAAGGAGTGTTCCGCATGCAGGTCTGGAAGATCATCACCCATTCCGTCCGCCAGGTCTTTGGCAATTTCGGGCCAGCGGTCCGCATTTCGGCGGTGCTTTATGTTGTCCTATGGGCAACCGTGCTGGTGCTGGATGCGGCATTTGGCGCCAACCTGCCGGTGTCCGGCGCGGGCGATGCGGCCGAGATGACCGCGATGAAGGCGCTGTTCGGTCCTGCCTTGCTCAGCCTTGTGGTGCTGCTGCTTGCCGACATCTGGATCGCCGTGGCCTGGCATCGCTATGTGCTGAAGGGAGAGCACAGTCCAGGCTGGCTCCCGGTGTTTCAGGGGCGGCGGATGCTGGGCTATTTCGGTGCCATGATCGCGATGTTTCTGGTGTTCGGCCTGCTGGTTGCCGGGACGCTGCTGGTTGCAAGCCTGGCGACCCGCCTGATCGGCAACGGCGCGCTTTTGTCGGTGGTGCCTGCGGTGTTCCTGGTTCTTGCCGGCGGTCTGATGCTGCGGCTGTCAACCGTTCTGGCCGGATTCGCGCTGGAGCCGGGCCATCGCCTGATCGAAGGCTGGGAAGCGACGCGCGGCCAAAGCCTGGGTTTCTTTCTGTTGGCCCTGATCGTCGGTGTAGCCATCAACCTGGTGCAAGCCGTGACCGTTGCTTTGCTTTCAGGCACGCCCCTCCTCTTCATCGCCGTCAGCTTTCTGGTGCAATGGGTCGTCACCATGGTCGGCATTTCGATCCTGACCACGCTTTACGGCCATTTCATCCAGAAGCGCGCGCTGGTCTGATCTGTCACGCGGCGAAGGCCGATACCGAGTGCTTTTCAAACTCTGCCCGGCAGCCAAGATAGGCGGCGCGAACGGCGTCAACGTCTACGGACACATCCCCGACGCCGGCCCGGCGTTCGCCATCCTGACACAAGGATGACAAGGCCGCGAAACCCAGGTTCAACGCCGCGCCTTTCAGGAAATGCAGGTCCGAAGACAGGGCCGCGGCACCGCGATCCGGCGACAGACGCGCGATGCATTCATCGGCCTCCTCCAGAAACAGGCCGACAACCTCGTCAAAATCTTCTGCGCCGATTTCACCGCGCAGTTCCTTCACACGATCCCAGTCGATCATTTTGCCACCCTTCGCACCACACCCAAGTGCCAGATTGCGCCCGCGCGATTAACAAAGGGTGATCGGGGTCTGGGCGGGCTGTGAACTATTCGACGCTTTACCCTCTTTTAAGACCAAGCAGACAGTCTCGCGGGCAGGGATAGGAGCCTGAATGACCGTGCACTCGCCTCTGCCGCAGACCAGAACCGCCCCCGATCACCCTCGGCGGGTTCTGGTCGTGGACGACAGCCGCGCCCAAAGGCGTATTCTGGCCGTACAGTTGCAGCGCTGGGGATATCAGGTTGTCGAGGCGGAGTCCGGCGAGGCGGCGCTGGACCTTTGCGGCCATCAGGCCTTTGACATTGTCTTGTCCGACTGGATGATGCCGGGCATGACGGGGCTGGAACTGTGCCGTGCTTTCAAAGACTTGCCGCGTGAAGGCTATGGCTATTTCATCCTGTTGACCTCCAAGTCCGAGAAGGCCGAAGTGGTGGCGGGGCTGGAAACCGGCGCGGATGATTTCCTCGCCAAGCCGGTGAATTCCGAAGAACTGCGGGCGCGATTGCGGGTTGGGGAGCGCATCGTTGCCATGCATATGGAACTGGTCAGCAAGAATCGCCTGGTCGAGGCGACCCTGGTTCAGTTGCAGAAGGTCTATGATTCGCTCGACCGCGACCTGATCGAGGCGCGCAAGCTGCAGCAGTCGCTGATGATGGACCGACGGCGTGATTTCGGCACTTGCAGCGCTTCGGCGCTGTTTCGCCCTTCGGGGCATGTGGGCGGCGATCTGGTCGGCTCGTTCCAGATCAACCCGGTGCATGTGGCGATCTATTCCGTCGATGTGTCCGGTCACGGCGTGGCTTCGGCGATGATGACGGCGCGGTTGGCGGGGCTGTTGTCCGGCGGCTCTCCCGATCAGAACATCGCGCTGACCGGCACCAGTGACGGCCGATTGCATGCCTGGCCGCCAGAGGTGGTTGCCGCGCGCCTGAACCGCGTCATGCTTGAGGAACTCAAGGTCGATCAGTATTTCACCATGGTCTATGCCGAGATTGACCTTGAACGAGGCTTGTGCCGCCTGGTGCAGGCCGGGCACCCGCATCCGATGGTGCTGCGCGCGTCGGGTGCGGTCGATGTGCTGGGCCATGGGGGCATGCCGATCGGCCTGATCGGTAAGGCGCGCTATGACCGGGTGATGGTGCAACTGGCGCCCGGGGACCGGTTGGTTCTGACCTCGGACGGGATTACCGAATGTCCCGATGTCAGCGGGGCAGAGTTTGGGCAGGACGGGCTGATCCAGTCCCTGACGAAGGGCCGTGCGCTGTCCAGCCCGGACCTGCTGGAAGCCATCGTCTGGGATCTGTCCGGCCACGCCGGCGCCGGGGATTTTCCCGATGATGTGTCAGCCCTGATCTTCGACTATCACGCCCCGGCCTGAAGCAAACCCGCCTGAAGCAAACCCGCCAGCACGGCCCGGTCGCCGACATTGTCCAGCAGCGCCAGCCCCTGCCGCGCGGAAACCCAAATGGCGCTGTGCCCCGGCTCGGTCGGCGGCCCCATCCGCATCACCGGCCGCGCCAGATAGATCGTGCACAGCTTTTCCGCCCACATGTCGTAGTCCGGCATGAACACGAACCGCCGATAGGCGCCGATCCGCCGCGGGGTGCTGATATGCCAGCCGGTCTCTTCCATCACCTCGCGGTGCAGGGCGGCGATCGGATGCTCGCCCTTGTCGATGCCGCCGCCGGGCAACTGATATTCCGGATCAGGCTCGGCCTGATGGGTCAGCAGCAGCCCCTCGCCGTCCATCAAAACCGCATAAACCCCGGGCCGCCGCCGGTAGGTCTGCCCTGTCACCACCGCTTCGCCATAACGCCGGATCATGTTTGCCCCTTGGTGCTGCGGTTGCCCTGCCTATATAGCCGCGGTATGCCAAGAATGGCTCTGCGAGGCAAATCTGATGAACACGGCGACCGAGATCACCTGGGACGACACCATCCTTCCCTTCCAGCTGGACGCTTCCGACATTCGCGGCAGGGTGGCGCGGCTGGACGGCGTGCTGGATCAGGTGCTGCGCCAGCACAGCTACCCGCCCGTGATCGAGGCGCTGGTGGCCGAGGCGACCTTGCTGACCGTGCTGATCGGTCAGGCGATCAAGCTGCGCTGGAAGCTGTCCCTGCAGATTCGCGGCCAGGGCCCCGCCCGGCTGATCGCCACGGATTATTATGGCCCCTCGGCCGACGGCGAGCCGGCGCGCATCCGCGCCTATGCCAGTTTCGATGCCGACCGGTTGGATGAAAACGCCGCGCCCTTCGGCCAGATCGGCAAAGGCTATCTGGCGCTGATGATCGACCAGGGCGAAGGCACCGTGCCCTACCAGGGCTTTACGCCCATCGCCGGAACCTCGCTTTCCGACTGTGCAGAGACGTATTTCGCGCAATCCGAGCAGCTTCCGACCCGTTTCGCCGTGACCTTTGGCCAGTCCCGCGAACCCGGCCGCCCTGTGCATTGGCGGGCGGGCGGCGTCATGTTGCAACACATGCCCAAGGCCGGGATGAGCATTGCCGCCTCCGAAGGCTCGGGTGAAGGCGGTCTTTTGCGCCACACCGACATTCTGGCGGGCGAGGAGGGTGAAAACTGGACCCGCGCCAATCTGCTGCTGGATACCGTGGAAGAGATCGAGCTGATCGGTCCGAGTGTCTCGCCCACCGATCTTCTGGTGCGCCTGTTCCACGAAGACGCCCCGCGCGCCTTTGATCCGCAATCGGTGCGGTTCGGGTGTTCCTGCAGCGCCGACAAGGTCCAGCAAACCATGTCGATCTATTCGCAGAAAGACATCGCCCATATGACGACACCCGAGGGGATCGTCACCGCCGACTGCCAGTTCTGCTCTGCTCATTACGAATTTGACCCCAAGACCCTGGGCTTCGAGGCCGCAGGTCATGCCAAATGAGGTGGAACGCCTGAAGGCGGCGCTGCGGCTGACCGGCGGCGCCTCTTCGGACTTCGACCTCAATCCCGCAATGGCGGTGCCGGGCGCAGTTCTGCGTCCGGCGGCGGTGCTGGTGCCGGTCTGGCTGCATCATGGCGACGCGCGGGTGATCCTGACCAAACGCGCCTCGCATCTGAAGCACCATCCCGGCCAGGTCGCCTTTCCCGGCGGCAAGCGCGACGAGACGGACCTTTCGCTGGAGGCTTGCGCTCTGCGCGAGGCGTGGGAGGAAATCGGTCTTGCACCCGACCGCGTGGAGCTGCTGGGTCGCCTGCCCGCGCATGAAACCGTGACCGGCTTCACCGTGACTCCCATTTTGGGCGTTATCAGAGACGCTTTTGACCCTGCACCGCAGGCCGAAGAGGTGGACGAAGTGTTCACCGTGCCCTTGTCCCATGTGCTCTACCAAGGCAACTACGGGGTTGAACGCCGCCAGTGGCGCGGCATCTGGCGCAGTTACTACGCCGTGCCTTATGGTCCCTATTATATCTGGGGCGCGACCGCGCGGATGCTGCGCGGTCTGGCCGATCAGGTGGCGCAATGCGGATAACGGGCGCTTGGCTGGACCATCCGGGCACGCAAGCCCTGTGCGCGGCGCTGGAAGGTGCCGGGTATCAGGCGCTGCTGGTTGGCGGCTGCGTGCGCAACGCGATTCTGGGCCGCGCCGTGTCCGATCTGGACCTCGCCACCGATGCCACGCCGGACATTGTGACCCAAATCGCCGAAACCGCCGGTTTCCGCGTGGTGCCGACCGGCAC
>JANLQT010000289.1:0-6152 GCA_031368035.1 Rhodobacterales bacterium
GGCGGGGGCCAATTTCATCGGCAAATCGAATGTCCTGGAACCCCAGTCGGGTGCCAAGATCAAGATGGTTTCGGACCTGAGAATCGGGTACTGGCTGGCGCTCGGCGCGGGAGGGATTCTGACTGCCCTGGCCCTGCTTCGCGTCCTGTTTGGCGGCAAGTCAAAGATTTAGGCGCGGTCCCGATCCGCCGGAAAATGGTTGGTCGTGGCGTGATTTGAACTCGGCAGCCTGATCTTGGAATGGGTCGGCCCGGGCGCGGCGCGAGGGGTCAGGGTTCGTCCCGTCTGTCCTGTCGGAACGCAACCCCCGCCCCTTGCCATCCCCCCCTGTCGGCGCGGTCCCGGGTTGAACCTTGAGGCCGCGCTTTGCCTTTCCGGCCAGTCCCCTGCCCGTTTCCTGATCGCACAGCCTGAACGGTGTGATCCTTGGCGACGTGGCGATAGTTCAGAATCAACGGCTATGAACGGCGCATGGTGCTGGCAATGCGCAGGCACCATTTGTCGCATCCGTCCTGTGCCCGGGTCTATCAGAAGGTGATCGACTTCTGCCGGACCGATTACAGCCGGGCATTGCAGGCGCAAGCGATAGGGGCGCAAGCGATAGGGGCGCTGTCGGGGCTGATGCCGGAACGAGGGCCGGCCTGAGGCGCGGCAGGCCCGAAAGGGCAGCCCGCTCTTATCCTCAATATAGGAAAATCCTAATCCCGAAGGTGCCAACATACCCTTGGACGGATGTTTCGCATCTGTTTCCTGAGGGAGGAACACCAATGAGAATAACCAAGTTCTTGGCCGCTTCCTGTGCAACTGCGCTGGCCATGGCCAGTGCAGGCGCGTGGGCGGACGTGACACCGGAACGATTGCTGAATGCCGGAACCGAGGCCGAGGCCGGCAACTGGCTGATGGTCCACAAGACCTACGATGCGAATCGCTTTTCACCCTTGTCGGAAATCAACGCCGGAAACGTCGCGGGTCTGCACCTTGCCATGGCAGCGCCCATCGGCGGGACCGAACCGGCCGGCTTCGGCGTGGGCTCGGTCGAAACGACGCCCCTGGCCGACAATGGCTTCCTGTATGTGTCGGACCCTTGGGGCACGCCCTACAAGTTTGACCTGTCAGACGGCAAGACCGCGAAACCGGTCTGGATCTGCGACACGGGTATCGACAAGGACCCGACCCGCGGCGTCCTTCTGGCGAACCGCGGCCTTGCGCTTTCGGGCAAGAACGTCATCACCGTGCTGAACGACGGCCGCGTGGTCGCCTGCGACAACGAAACCGGTGACGTGGCCTGGGAACAGCAGGTCGCCAAGGATCCGGGCGAAGGCTTCACCAATGCGCCGCTCGTGATCGGCGACAAGATCTTGGTTGGCCAGTCCTTTGGTGACTGGGCGACCCGTGGCTGGATTGCGGCGCTGAACGCCGAAACCGGCGCAGAGCTGTGGCGCTTCTATACCGTGCCGAAGCCGGGCGATCCGGGGTCGGAAACCTGGAAATGCGAAGAGGCGGGCAACCCGGACTGCTGGAAAACCGGCGGCGGCGCGGCCTGGGTGACGGGGTCCTATGATCCGGCGTCCAACACGACCTTCTGGGGCACGGGCAACCCGGTGCCGATGTATGACCCGGAATATCGCCCGGGCGACAACCTGTACACCAACTCGACCGTGGCGCTGGACGCTGATACCGGCGCGCTGAAGTGGTACTTCCAGTACACGCCCGGCGACTACATGGACTATGACGAGGTCGGCCCGCAACTGCTGCTGGACACCAAGATCAACGGTGAAGACCGCAAGGTTCTGGCCCACTTCGGCCGGAACGGCATCTTCTACTCGCTGGACCGCACCAGCGGCGCCTACATCCAGTCGGCCCAGTACGTCTCGAACTTGACCTGGACCAAGGGCATCGACCCGAAGACCGGCAAGCCGCTGGAATATGACCCGAGCAAGTCGTTGCAAACCTATGCAATTGGCAAGATCGACCGCGCCGGCGCGACCGCCACGACCTGCCCGAACATCCAGGGCGGCACCAACTTCTTCCCGACGGCCTACAACCCGACGCTCGGCCTCGCTTATGCGGTCGGCATCGAAGGGTGCTCGGACCTGTCGGTGAAGACGGTGGCACCGGCTGACGTGAAGCCGGGCCAGATCTTCATCGGCGGTGCCGGTGTGGCCAACGGCGTGCAAACCGGCTCGATCAACGCCATCGACGTGGCTACGGGCAAGGCGGTTGCGCAGCATCCGACCCCGTTCCCGATGTACAGCGGCGCCATGGCTTCGGCCGACCTGCTGTGGGCCGGATCGACGGACGGCACCTTCGCGGCCTATGACGCCAAGACGCTGGACGTGAAGTGGTCGATGAACGTAGGCACCTCGTTCCAGAGCTCGCCCATCGCGTTCACCGTGGCTGGCAAGGAATACATTGCCATCGTGGGCGGCGGCATCGGTCTTGCGGCCTTCGGCCACCCCGAACTGGAAAACAAGCCTGCCGCCAACATGCTGTGGGTCTTCACGAACTGAACCTTGTGACCTGGGGCCGGGCAGGGAAACCTGCCCGGCCCTTGCATCTTTGTCGGCCCTTCCCGACCCCGCGCCCGACGCTGCACCCGACTCTGTGCCCGACTCTGTGCCCGACACCGCACCCGACTCTGCGCCCAACTTTGCGGCGACCTTCCCGTGGAAGGCCCGCGATTCCCCGGAAACCCGAGACTGAGGACCTGATGTTCCAAGCTCTGAAACTAGCCGCTGCCGGTGTGCCGGCCCTGCTGTGCCTGAGCTCTGCGGTGCTGGCGGAATTCATCGCGAACCCCGACTTCACCCAAGGCAATGCCGAAAAGGGCAAGCAGGTCTACCAGCGCGTCGGTGCTTGCGTGAATTGCCACGGCTGGGCCGGCGACGGCCAATCGGGGCGCAATCCGCTGTCGCACGCGTCCGCGGCCAACCTGCGCGAAACCAAGCTGGATGCGCAGGGCCTTTATGACACGATCCGTTGCGGCATTCCGGGCACGAAGATGCCGTATCACGACAGCGTCAGCTACAAGGACGACCGGTGCTACGGCATGCTGATGTCCGACTTCGACGCCGGTCAGCAGCCGATCATGGGCAAGACTTTCCGCGAAAAGCAGATGGTCGACCTGATCGCCTATGTTCAAAAATACATGGTTGGCCACGGCGAGCCGACCTATGACGAATGCGCGCTGTACTTCGACACCTCGGCTGACAAGTCGTGCTCTTACCTTAAGGGCAACTGATGCGCGTCTGGGGCCGAGGGATCGTCGGGACGGGCTTGCGTTTCGCAGGCTTGGCCTTGCTGAGCGTGGCCTTGCCAGCCGCCGCGCTGAACTCGCTGGTCGAACCCGCTTTCTCGATCTGGGATGTCAAGCTGGGCCAACCGGTCAGCACCATCCCCGACACCGTCGCCGCCGTCATCGCCTGCGGCACCAACGGCGGCCCGGTCTCGATCGAGATGAAAAGCTTCGCCGACTGGGCCCAATGCACGCCCGAGGCCTCGAGCCTGCGCGAGATCGCCTTCACCTATGACGACGAAAAGGACTACGTTGCCCGCGCGATGGAGCTGGAATTCCGCGCCCTGGCCGGCGGCACCTCGGTCTATGCCCATCCGGTCATCGTTTCGATCCTTGTCGACGACAAGGGCCTGTCGCAGGGCATCCGCCTCATGACCGACGACCGCGCCAAGGACAGCGACCGCCGGCCGGCCGTGACGCTGGGCGAGAATTTCCGCGGCCAGTTCAAGGCATGGGTGCTGCGCTGCCAGGATATTCCCATGCAGGCGCGCGAACAGAAGGTGGGCGACATGTTCACCCACTGGCGCTGCACCGGCACGAACCCCGATGGCAGCGGGCAGAAGCTGCTGATCGAATCGAGCTATCTGCGCAAGAAGGGTCAGCAGGCGCTGAGCCGCGACACCCAGCAGGTGAACAAAGGCTACTACCAGTCGCAGACCCGGCTGGAAGTGGTGAACCCGCCCTATTCCCCGTCCGAGGCGCCCTGAACATGCAAGCGTCCGTCGGCCATGAAGTTGTTGGTCAGCGTGGCACCGGTGAAGGTATTGGAATCGGTGGCGGCCAGGGTGAACCGGCTGGCCGAGACAGTGGTGCCGTCGAATTTTGCCCGGCGCAGGTCGACGCCGTAAAAGTCGGTCTGGGTGATCGTCGTGTCGGAAAAGTCGGCCGCGCTGGCATCGGACTTGCCGAGGTTGGCGCTGTTCATCGTGCTGCCGTTGAACTTCGAATGGCCCATCTCGGTGCGTTCGAGGTTGGTGCCCTGGAAGCTGTCGCCGGTGAAATCGCAGTTGTTCAGCTTGGCATCGCGGAGGATGGTGCGGTCGAGGTTGGCGCCGGGCAGCTTGGCCGAGGTCAGCCGCACTTTCTGCATCCGCGCCTCGGTCAGGGTGGCGCCGGTCAGGTCGGTGCCCGACATCTGCGCGCCGTAGAACATCGCGCGGGTGAAATCACCCTTGGCCATGCTGGCCTTGGTCAGATCGGCCAGGTTGAAATTTGCTCCCGTGGCGGTGACGCCGTCCAGAATGGCGCCGCGCAGGATCGCGCGGTGAAATATCGCGTCTGTCAGGTTGGCGCCGGTCAGATCGACCCCGGTCAGGTCGGCCTTCTTGAAATTCGCCCCGTGCAGATCGCAGCCCCGGCAGGCTTTGAGCGTGCCGCTGATCAGGTCCTCTGCCGGACCCGCCAGGGCGGGCAGGGCCGTCAGCGTCAGAATTGCCGCCAATGTCCAGGATTTCATGCCGACTCCAATAGGAAAAAAGGTGTGTGTCATGCTTCTTGATACCCGTCGCGCCCCGGGGTTTCGCAAATTCTGGACATTGGTGTTTGCAATGCTGCTGACAGGTCCGGTGGTGGCCCAGACGGCAGACACGATCAGCGGCAAGCCCGAGGTGATCGACGCCGATGTGCTGAAATTCGGCATACAGCGCGTGATCCTTTGGGGGATCGACGCGCCGGAAAAGCGCCAGACCTGCAATGCCAATGGTGCGATCTGGGGCTGCTATGACGTGTCGCGCCGATATCTGGAACTGCTCGCCGGGCGGGGCGAGGTGACCTGCACCATGCAGGGCGATCCCGACCCGTTCGGCCGCCGCTTTGGCGTCTGCGAAAGCGGCGGGCAGGATCTGAACGCCGAGATGGTCAAGGCCGGCATGGCGCTGGCCTATGACGATCAGGCCGACATTTACGACGCGGCGATGGCGGATGCGATCACGGCGGGGGTCGGGCTGTGGCAGCCGGGGGTGAATTTTGAAGAGCCTTGGGTGTTTCGCATGCGCGAGACCCCGGGCGGATTCAGGTAGGAAGGGCAGACATGGCGCAAGTGGCCGAAACGTTCAAAGGGCACGGCAAGCAGAGGGGATCGGGCCGCGACGGCGCCTATGATGCGGTGCTGAAATGGGTGCTGCTTATGGCGCTGATCACGCTTGGCGCTGTGGTGTCCTATGATTACGGCCTGTTGACCTATCTGTTCGCCGCCGACCGGTCCAAGATCACCGTGCTGATCGCGGTGCTGTATGTCGGCTTTTCCGCGCATTGCCTGTGGATCCTGCTGGAGTTGTCGCGCGAATACCGCCGCGCTTTGCAGGTGAAGGCCGAACTGGCGGCGGCAACGGTTGCGCCGCCCCCGCCGCTGGGCCAAGGGCTGATCGACCGCTATATGGCCGACATCATCCGCTCGCGCGAGCGTCCGGGCGAGGTTGAGGGCAACGCCCATCTGCTGATGCAAAGCCTGGGCGCCAGTTTCCGCAGGCGCACCAAGATCGGGATCTATGGCACCGATCTTCTATACAAGCTGGGCATGCTGGGCACGATGGTCGGCTTTGTGATGATGCTGAATTCCATGGGCGATCTGTCGAATTTCGATGTCGATACCCTGCGCGGCGCCTTGCAGAAGATGATCGCGGGCATGGCGGTGTCCTTGCTGACCACCATCGCCGGGCTGATCGGCGGCATCTTGTTGAAGATGGAATACAACGTCGCCGAGGCGCTGGTGACCGATATCAGCCAGACCACGGTGTCTTTCACCGAGGTGTCGCTGCTGCCCCTGCTCGCCCGGGGGGAGCGCAATGTTTGAAGACGAGCCAGAACCGGACTTCGAGATTTTCTCGGCGCTCCTGTTCAACTCGCTGAAGGCCATCAC
>JANLQT010000346.1:0-1733 GCA_031368035.1 Rhodobacterales bacterium
ATGGCGGCGAAGGCGAGGCACTGACCTACTACACCTCGGCCAGCTTCTCCTTCAGCCAGTTGGACCCCACGACAGATGGCATCTACTTTGACCTTCTGGGACTGGACTCGCTGGGTGCTGCCTTCGACAGCCTCGCTATCAGCATCAGCCTCAATGGCGACAGTGCCGTCACCGAGACCTTCGCCAGCCTGGCCGATTTCGAGACCTTCTTCGGAACCGATTATCTGCTTGGCAATCTGGTGGACGGCGTCCTGAACAGCATAAACATCAGCTTCAGCCTGACGGCCGGCGCGTTGGATACCGGCTTCGGGATGGACTATCGCCTTGCCAGCGGTCCGGGCGGAGAGGTAGTGGCCCCAGTGCCGCTGCCGGCCTCGTGGTCGCTGGTTCTGACGGCAGTGGGCGGACTCCTTGTGCTGCGTCTGCGCCGGCGGGACAAACGCCGCGTAGCCTAACTTTGGGGTAACGAGCAAGATCGGGGCGCGCCGACGGGCGCGCCCTTTCCGTTTGGCCTATCCCTGCGGCGTCAAAGCCTTGCGCGCGCTCCGCTCCAGCCCCAAATAGGCCTCGCGCCAGATGATCAGGCAGCCGGCCAGAATGACCAGCCCCGCCCCCGCCAAAGTCGCCAACGTCGGCACTTCGGCAAAGATGAAATAGCCGATCACCAGCGAGAACAACATCGAGGCATAATCGAACGGCGCCACCAGCGAGGCATCGGCATAGCGGTAGGCCGAGGTCAGCAGGATCTGCCCCACGCCGCCAAGCAGTCCGCAAGCGATCAGCAACGTCCATTCCCAGCCGACGGGCCAGACCCAGCCGAACGGAATGGTCAGCAAAGACAGCCCGGTCGAGGTGACCGAAAACCAGAACACGATGGCCGGCGTCTTTTCCGTCAGCACCAGCTTGCGCACGAACACCTGCGCCAGCGCGGCGAACACCGCCCCCACCAGCACCAGCATCGCGCCGAAGGCGGCGGCGGTGTTGCCCGGGTCCAGCACCGTCAGCCGCGGCGCCAGCACCACCATCACCCCCGCCATGCCCAGCGCCACGCAGGCGATGCGAAAGGCCCGCACATCCTCGCCCAGAAACATCGCGGCGAAGATCACCGTCAGCAGCGGCGCGGCATAACCGATCGCCGTCACCTCGGGCAGCGGCAGATAGCGCAGCCCGGCAAAGCCCAGCCCCATGGCGATGGTCCCCATCAGCCCGCGCCAGACATGGCCCATCGGCTGCTGCACGCGCACGCCTTCGGACAAATGGCCCTGCATCGCCAGCCAGACGAAGATCACCGGAATGGCAAAGAACGACCGGAAGAACACCACCTGCCCGGGCGGCACATGTGGCGCCGCGCCCTTGATCAGCGACTGCATCACGATGAAGAACAGGACCGAGGCCAGTTTCAGGCCGATGCCGTGCAAGGGGCGCATGCGAGTTTCCTTCGGGCCAAGGTTTTCATCCTTCGCCGCGCGGCACAAGAGTTGCGCTGGACCTCTGGATCACTTTGCGCTTGGCTGGGCGGCAAAGGAGCCTGCCCATGCCCGCCTCTCCCCTCACCGCCCGGATTGCCCAAGGCCGGGGTCTTGTCCCTGCCGATCTTGTCCTGAAAGGCGGGCGGGTGTTCGACCTGATCACCGGCGAATTGGCCCGGATGGACGTGGCGATCTGCGGCGACACCATCGTGGGGGTGTTTGGCGATTATCACGGTCGGCAAGAGGTCGATTTCACCGGACGCA
>JANLQT010000349.1:0-3129 GCA_031368035.1 Rhodobacterales bacterium
AAGATCACCCCCGCCACCATCACCCATTGCGACCCAGGCTCCAGCACGCGCATCGAAAACTCGCGGAAGGTCATTTGCGGATGGCTCCAAAACTCATGCCGCGCAAGAGGTGGTTGCGCAGAAGGAAGGTGAAGATCGCCACTGGCAGCAGGAACAGCACCGTGCCCGAGGCGATCACCGTCCAGTCCGGCAGGCCCGATCCGACCTGCGAGGGGATGAACGGCGGCGCGGTCTGGGCGCGGCGGTTGGTCATGATCAGCGCGAAGGCATATTCGTTCCAGGCGGTGATGAAGCAGAACACCGCCGTCGCCGCGATGCCGGTTGCGGCCTCGGGCAGGACGATCTTCCAGAACGCCTCCATCCGGGTGTAGCCATCGACCAGAGCGGCTTCCTCGTATTCGCGGGGAATTTCGTCGATGAACCCTTTCATCAGCCAGACCGCGAAAGACACGTTGAAGGCGGTGTACAGGATGATAAGCCCGATATGGGTGTCGTTAAGCCCCACCGCACGGTACATCAGGAACATCGGAATGGCGACGACCACTGGCGGCAGCATGCGGGTGGACAAGATGAAGAACAGCCAGTCCGCCTCGCCCGGCATCTTGAACCGGGAAAACCCGTAAGCGGTGATCGTGCCCATCGACACCGCCAGCAAGGTCGAGGTGATGGCGACGATCAGCGAGTTCATGAACCGGCTGGGATAGCCCGACAGTTGCACCTCGCCCTTGCCGCTGCGCGAAATGCGCTCGCCGCCGTCCAGCACGATCTTCTCCCACCACGGCGCGTTTTCGTAATCGACCTTCTCGTTGGGTTTCAGTTGCACCCGCTTGGTGAACAGCTTGACGAAGGGCGAACCCTCGGGTTCGAACAGCACCGTCGGCGGCACGGTCGTGGCCAGGTTGCGAGGCTTGAAAGCGGTGGCACCGATCCAGAGGATCGGGGCCAGAAACACGATCAGCGCCACCACGATCATGCCGCCCGCCAGCCGGTTCCCCAATTTCTGCCGCGAGGAGGTGACAGTGCCCATGTCAGCGCTCCTTGGCTTTGTTGAGGTATTTCACATAGATATTGGTGATCGTCAGCACCATGATCAGCACGATATAGGCCAGCGCGCAGGACTTGCCGGTCTGCCATTCCTGAAACGCCATCTTGTAAAGCCGGATCGAGATCAGCTCGGTCGTCGGCTGGCTGGTCATCACGAAGGCCAGGTCAAAGGTCTTGAACGCCTCCATCGTGCGGAAGATGATCGCGATCAGCAGGATGGGCGCGACCAGCGGCAAAGTGATGCGGAAGAACACATAGAACCGCCCGGCCCGGTCGATCGAGGCCGCCTCGTAAAGGTGCTTGGGCACCGCCGACAGCCCGGCCAGCGACAGCAGCATCACGAAGGGCGACCACATCCAGATATCGGTCAGGGCGACGGCATACAGCGCGATTTTCGGGTCCGACAGCCATTCGAAACTGCCCAGCCCCAGCGCATAGTTGATGATGCCGAAATTGGGGTCATACAGCAGCTTCCAGAACAGCCCGACCACCGCCATGGACAGCATCATCGGCAGCATCAGCAGCGTCGTGACCAGCCCTTTCAGCGGGAAGGCGCGGTTCAGCAGCAGCGCCAGCCCAAAGCCCACCAGAACCTGCCCGGTCACCGAGACGATCACATATTTCGCGGTGATGGTGAAATTGGACCAGATGAACGGGTCGTTCAGCAGGTCGCGGTAGTTCTGCAGCCCGATGAAATTTGCCGGCGCCTTGGACGAGGCGCGAAAATCGGTGAAGGAATAGCCCAGCGAGTAGATCAGCGGGAAGATGTTGAAAATGATCAGAAACGCGATGGTCGGGATCACGAACAGGTTGCGGATCGTCAGATCGCTAAGACCGCGCGACGCCGCGCGGGACCTTGGATCAAGCCTGTTCATCAGTTCGGCCATCGCCCTGCTTTCCTTCCCTGCCGCGCCCTTCCGGAGCGCAAGCTTGCGTCATGTGCGGCGGGACCAGAAGGCCCCGCCGCAAAGTTGCTTTGGAATGGTCAGCCGCCGCGACCGTATTTGGCGAAGATCGCCGTCCAGTCGGCAGCCAGCGCGTCCAGCACTTCTTTCGACGTGCCTTCGCCGCCGACGATAGCGGGATAGATACGCTGGTTCAGCGCGGTCAAAAGCTCAGCATATTCCGGCACGGCCCAGAAGTCCTTGACCTTGAACATCGTGTCATAGAACGCCTTGTTATAGGGCGTGGCATTCTGGAACTCGGCCGATTCCAGCACGGACTTGTTGCAGGTATAGCCGCCAAGATCCGCCCATTTCTTCTGCACATCGTCCTTGATGAACCATTGCAGGAACTTGAACGCCTCTTCCTGGTTCTTGCTGTAGGACACGATCGAGATGCCCTGACCGCCCAGCGCCGCGAACTGATCCCCGCCCGGACCGGCCGGGTTGGCAAAGAATCCGGTGTTCTTGGCATTGGGGTTGGACGCCTCGTTCACCAAAGCGGGGAAGAACGCGAAGTAGTTCATGCTCATCGCCGCAAGGTTTTCGGTGATGGCCTGATAGTCCTCGACAAAGAAGGTCTTGGCCCAGCCGGGCGGGGTAAAGCCATAAAGCTCGCGGTAGGCGTCCAGCGCCGCCACGGCCTTGTCCGAGTTGATGATGCCTTCGACCTTGTAGGTCGTCGCATCGCCAAGTTCGCCGCCGAACGAGAACAGCGCGTTCTCGAACCCCATCGCCATCGCGTCATAGGAGTTGTCGGTGTAGATCGCCACACCCGCGCGGCCCTGATCGGGACGGTGGAAGAATTCAGCGATGTCGCGCAGTTGCTTCCAGTCGGCGGGCGGGGCCAGATCATAGCCGTATTTGGCCTTGAAGGCGGCCATTTCCGCCAGATCCTCGAACCAGTCCTTGCGATAGGATCAGCCCACGGCGTCGCCTTCGGCCGGGATCGACCAGTATTTGCCGCTGTTGCCGGGGTATTCGGAATAGAACTTGACCGTGGCCGGGGCCATCGTCTCCAGCACTTTGTTGTCCAGAACGAACTGAGGGCCTGTTCTTCAACTTCCGTCGCTACGACCTCGGTCGGGTTGGCCGCTACAAGTTCGGCAAGAAGCTCCAGGGCGCTGCCGATCACATGGGCATT
>JANLQT010000365.1:0-10675 GCA_031368035.1 Rhodobacterales bacterium
GCCCGGACGGCGGGGTGCCGGTGTCGACCACGCAGATGGGCGATGCGGTGATTGCGGCGCTGACCGCCAGCCTCTGACAGGCGTGGTCTTGCCCTTTCACTGAAGGCGAAAACACTCCGCGTGGGTTTGGGGGCGCGAAGCCCCCATTCGCTTGCTTCGCAAAAGGCTTGCGAAGCTCAATTGCTTCACTCCTGGTGGCCAAGGCAGATTAGCGACCCGGGTTTGGCGGGAACGGACTTGTCAGCGGTAACACAAGATGCAGGATGCAGGGCATGACGTCCTCGCAATCTCCTGTGATCGGGGCCCTGATGGGGCTCGCGGCTTTCGGGCTGTATTCCTGCTATGACATCACCATCAAGGCGCTGGCGGGCGCGGCAGACGGCGCGATCAGCCCGATGCAGGTGCTGTTCTGCGCCGGCGGCTTCGCGCTGCCGATGGTGCTGGCGCAACTGGCGCTTACCGGGCAGGGCGACTCGCTGTTGCCGGTGCTGCCGGGCTGGACGGCGTTCCGCATCGTGGTGACGCTGCTGAACGGCACGCTGGGCGCCTATGCCTTCACCGTGTTGCCGCTGGCGCAATGCTATGCCGTGTTCTTCCTCATGCCGCTGCTGATTTCCGCCCTTGCCGTGCCCTTCCTGGGCGAGAAGATGGATCTTGTCCGCGGGCTGGCGATCCTCGCGGGCCTTGTAGGCGTCGCGGTGGCGTTGCGGCCCGGAAGCGCGCCCTTGGGCCTTGGGCATCTGGCGGCGATGGTCTCGGCCTGCCTTGGCGCTTGCAACTATATCGTGATCCGCAAGACCAGCGGGATCGAGCGGCCGGGGGTCTTGTTGCTGTATCCGATGGCGGCGCAGGTTCTGGCGGTGGGGATCTCGATGGTCTGGCTGTGGCGGCCGATGACCGGCGGGGCTGTGGGCATGACCTTTCTGATGGCGCTGCAACTGTTCGTGGGCGGGCTTTTGATCCTGAGCGCCTATCGCCGCGCGCCGGTGATCGTGGTGGCGCCGATGCAGTACAGCCAGATCATCTGGGCGGCGGTGCTGGGCTGGATCTTCTTTGCCGAACGGATCGACCGGCCGACCGCCGTTGGCACCCTCATCATCATCGCCTCCGGCCTGTTCCTGCTGATCCGGTCGGGCATGCCGCAGCGCCGGGCCAAGGCGGGGCTGGACGCGACATGAACCCGTCGTCTGCCTTTCGCGGGGCGCTGTTCGGCCTTGCGGCGTTCGGGTCTTATGCCGGGTCGGATGTGATGGTGAAATTCCTTGGCAAGGGCATGAACTCGTTTCAGGTGATGTTCCTCGCCGCCGCCTTCACCCTGCCGTTCATCATCGGCCAGATCGCCGTCACCAACCGCGGCGGCAGCCTGAAGCCGGTGCTGCCGCTGTGGACCTGGGCGCGCATCGGCATCACCTTGGTTAACTCGGCGCTGGTGACCTATACCTTCACCCATCTGCCCATTGCGCAGTGCTATGCGATCTTCTTCACCATGCCGCTGATGATCACGCTCCTCGCCTGGCCCCTGCTGGGCGAGCCGATCGACCCCTTGCGCGGTGCTATCATCCTGGTGGGCTTTGCCGGCGTCCTGATCGCCGTTCAGCCGGGCAGCACCACCTTTCAGCTCGCGCATCTGACCGCGATCTGCGGAGCGGCGCTGGGCGCGCTGAACTCGCTGATCCTGCGCAAGATCGGCGGACGCGAGCGGTCGGGGGTGATCCTTGTCTATCCGGTGTTGGCGCAGGCGCTGGGGGCGGGGCTGGTCATGCCCTTTGTCTGGACGCCGATGCAGCCGCATGACTGGCTTGCCGGCACGATTCTGGGCATTCTGGGCACCTTCGGCGGGCTTTTCATCATCGCCGCTTATCGCCGCGCACCTGCCATTGTCGTGGCACCAATGCAATATTCGCAGATCCTTTGGGCCAGCACGCTGTCCTACTTCCTGTTCGGCGAAAAGCCCGGCCTGATCACCGCCCTTGGCATCGCCGTGATCATTGCGGCGGGTCTGGCGATCCTGGTCACGGCACGTCGCAGAAGGGGCCAAGAATCCCTCGGCTGAGCTGAAATTCCCCTTGCACCCAAAGGTATTTGGCGTGAAGTCAGGGTGTGGCCCAACACGTTTTGCACAGGCCCCCAAACCCCATCCGGCTTTGAAATGACCCCGAATTCCAGTAACCTGCGCGGCGCCCTGCTCGCGCTTTTGTCCTTTGGCATCTACTCCAGTTCGGATGTCATCGTGAAATACATGGGCGCCAGTTACAGCCCGTTTCAGAACATCTTCTTTTCCACGCTGTTCGGCTTTCCGCTGGTGGCGATGCTGCTGATGTCGGATCGGGCGGAAGAGAACCTGATCCCGCGCCAGCCGGGGCTGAGCCTGCTGCGGGCGGGTCTGGTGGTGGTGAATGCGCTGGCCGGATTTTACGCCTTTGCCGTGCTGCCGCTGTCCGAGGCCTATCCGATCTTCTTTTCCGCCCCGCTGATGATCACCCTGTTCGCCATTCCTCTGCTGGGCGAGAAAGTGGGCCTTCACCGCGGCTTCGCAGTGGCGGTCGGGCTGATCGGCGTGATCATCGTGGTGCGCCCCGGCGGCGCGCATTTTGGCCTGGGCCATGCGGCGGCGCTGCTGGCGGCAATGGTCTATGCCGTCAACTCGATCCTTCTGCGCATGATGGGCAAATCGGAACGCTCGGTCGTCATCATGCTATATCCGATGCTGGCCAACTTCGTCGTATCCGGCCTGGCGCTGCCCTTCGTTTACAAGCCCCTGCCGATTGCCCATCTGGGGCTGCTGGCCACGATGTCCTTCACCGGCTTTGTCGCGGGCCTGATCATGATCGCCGCCTATCGCCGCGCCCCCGCCGTGGTCGTGGCGCCGATGCAGTATTCCCAGATCATCTGGGGCGTGATCTTCGGCGCGATCTTCTTTGCGGAAACCGCCGACTGGATCACCTTCCTCGGCACCGCCATCATCATCGCCTCGGGCGTCTATATCGTGCAGCGCGAGGGCAAGCCCCATGTCTCGCGCAACCGCCCGGTGACCGAGGCGCGGGCCGCGCAGGACATGGGCCAGACCGCGCGCCTGTCGTCCTGGCGGAAAATCTTCGACCGCCGCCCGTTCCGCACCACGCAATACGACGATCCGTCATGACGCCCCTGACTTGCCCCGCATGAATCCCGCCGCGCCCCCTTGCAAAGCGGCGCGGCTCGGGATAACCCCCCGCCCACGGTCGGAGCGTAGCGCAGTCTGGTAGCGCACCTGCTTCGGGAGCAGGGGGTCGGAGGTTCGAATCCTCTCGCTCCGACCAATTGGAAAATCCCGAAACGCCAAAGACTTGATGATCGCGTCTCTGATTCGGCTGGACCAGGTAGCCGATGCCCGAACCCGGCGCGACGAGTGCGACCTGCCAAATAGCGCAGTCAGGGCCGCGCAGCGGATTTTGCTTTGCCCGCCGGTGGCCAGGACATCAGGCGCGGGGCACAGGGTCGCTCTAGAGCAGGGGGCGACGCTCGGGCTTTTCCACGTCGATCATCGCCAGAGCGGCCAGTGCTGTCATGTCCAGGATTTCCAGCTTGCCCTCTGACCAGATCGCAAGTTTGCGCGCGCGCAGGGCCTGAAGCGTCTTGTTGGTATGCACCAGCGACAGCCCCAATGCATCAGCCATGTCTTGCTGGCGAAACGGCAGGGGCACCTTTCCTGCCTTGAACAATCCGACTGCGCGCAGCCGCTGGTGAATCCGCACAAAGGCCCAGCTGATCCGCTGCACCGCGTCCCGTTGCCCCAGCGAGGCGATGGTTTCACCCAGAAAATGCTCTTCGACGGCAGCGATCCAGGTCAGGTCGAACGCCCGGTCCGGATGCGAGCGGAACAGGCCCCAGAAATCCTCGCGCCGGAAGGCGCAAAGCGTCATGGGCGTCGACGCTTCGACGGAATGTTTCATTTCGCTCATGATGGCCGATTGCAGCCCGGTGAAATCGCCCGGAAACAGGAAGTTGATCACCTGCCGCCGGCCGTTTTCCAGAATTTTCGAGCGCGTGCCCATGCCGCTGAGGACCGTATAAAGGTGCGGGCTGTTCGACCCTTCAAGCAGAATGGTCGTGCCCGCGTCCACCGCCAGTTCCCCGGTCTTGAATGTCTGCATGAAAGCCAGCTCTTCACGGGTCATCTGGATGAAGATCGGGTAGTCCCGCAGGGGGCAGGCAAGACATTTCGTGCGGATCATCGCCGTCCCCTTTTCGTGCAGCAGGTATGTCAAACTTTAATGCGCGAACCGTCGAATGGTTCCATGTTCCCGCTTCCAAAAGGAGTTGCGGGATGAAAACGGCGGGCATGGACCAAAGGGTGCGCGGGACCTATCTGATTGTCTCGGATGATTATCTTGTGGCGCAAGACCTTGCCGAATCGATCGTCTGGTTTGACGCGGCGGCCTCGGTGGTTGTCCGGCACGCACCTGCGGACGCCATTGCCGCGCTGGAGGCGATCGAAACCGTTGCCGTGGCCTTTGTCGGGGCCGGGCCGGACCAACTGGCGGCCTCGGGGTTGAAGGCGCTGATCGGGGACCGGGGCGGCCGGGTTGTGTTGATGGGCAATCTTGCCGAAACCAATGGCGAGGCCGAAGGATGGGCCGTGTTGCACCGGCCGTTTTCGCTTGGGCTGGTGCTGACCCATCTGGAAGGGTCAGCGGCGAACTGATTCACGCAGCCTCAGTCAGGCGGCGCGACCCATACGGCGCCCCCTGTCCAAGGCAGGGCAGTCCGTGCAATTCGGCCGTCCAGGGCCGCTTCTTGGGCGAAGATCAGCCTCTACCGCCGCCGGCCGCTTCAAGCGTGCCCCCGGCTGCAAGCCGCCGGGGGCTGCGTGTGGCCCGTTATTCGCCGACCAGCGTTTCGGTCGAAGAAAAGAACATCGCCTGACTGACCGCCGAGCGAAGTTGCTCTTCGTTGAAAGGTTTGGTGATCAGGAAGGCGGGCTCGGGTCGGCGGCCGGTCAGCAGTCGTTCGGAAAAAGCGGTGATGAAGATCACGGGGATCGCCTCGAATTGCGCCAGAATGTCGTTGACCGCATCAATTCCGGACGATTGGTCGGCAAGCTGGATGTCCGCCAGAATCAGGTCGGGGCGTTCAGCCGCCGCCAGACGAACGGCTTCGGACCTGGTGCGCGCGATGCCGGTGACCCGGTGTCCGATCTCGGTGACGATGCCGGCAATGTCCATCGCGATGATCGCCTCGTCCTCGATGACCAAGACGGCCCCGGCGACGGAGTTGTCCATCTCACGTCGGGCAATATCAATGAAATCAGCGGCTTCTTCGGCACTCACCCCCATGATCGTGCCAATTTCAAACGCGGTGAACCCTTCGATCGCGTGCAGCAGCAGCGCCTCGCGGGTGTTCGGTGTCAGATCCGACATGTGCCATTGCGCCCGGGCTGACAAAGCGGTGTCGGCGTCCCCGACCGGCGCGCCGGCACTGGACCAGACCAGGTGGAACGCCTGAAACAGCGCCACCTTGGCACTTGCCGGATCCGCCTGCTCGGTGCCGGCAAGCAGGGCTTCCAAAGTCGCCACCGCATAGCTGTCGCCGGTCTTTTGGCTTCCGGTCAGCGCGCGGGCATAGCGGCGCAAATAGGGGAGATTCTTTGCCACCTTTGCGGAAAAATTCGGGGCATCAGGTTTGGATGCATCAGGTGTTGCCATCTAGAGCCCTCTGGTGGGATTTTTCCTTGGAACCGAACGCGCAGTGCAGGCGTTCGGTTCCATGCGATTTTGTAAGATCGAAATGGATGTGTGGCACCCGATGGCACAAGACAAGGACGCGCCCCGGCTGAAGGCGCAGATTGATGGAAATCTCAAGCGGGTTTATGAACAGGCGCTGGAACAGGAAGTTCCCGAACGGTTCAAGGCTCTGCTCGCCCAATTGCGCGAGAAGGAGGCGCGGAAATGACCGCCGCCTCCGACCCTTCGGCTTCGGCCCTGGATCCGCGCGAGGAACTGGTCGAACATTTGCCGTCGCTGCGGGCCTTTGCCATCAGCCTGACCCGAAACGTCGCGACCGCGGACGATCTGGTGCAGGACACAATCATCAAGGCCTGGACCAATTTCGACAAATTCCAATCCGGCACCAACCTGCGCGCCTGGCTTTTTCGCATCCTGCGCAACACGTTCTTTTCCACTTTGCGCAAGCACAGGCGAGAAGTCGCCGATCCCGAAGGGATCTATGCCGGCAAACTTTTCGTCAAACCCGAGCATGACGGCAAACTGGCCTTCGCCGAGTTTCAGGTCGCCTTCGACCGCCTGTCGCCCGAACACCGCGAGGCGCTGATCCTGATCGGCGCCTCTGGCTATTCTTACGGCGAGGCGGCGGAGCTGATCGGCGTTGCGGTCGGAACGGTGAAAAGCCGGACCAACCGCGCCCGGGCGCGCCTGTGCGAGTTGCTGGGGCTGGACGAGGGCGAAAATCCGCTGTCCGATCCCGACCGGGGCCTGCTTGGTGTCACGGGTCAGACTGGGGAACGGGCGGCATGACACCGCCACCGCGCAGCAGGATCGTCCAGAGGCTCGGATTTCAGATTGCGTTTCTGCTGGCTGCGGGGCTGTTGCCGCTGACTTTGATTTCGATGTTCACCTCGCTGCGGGCCGTGGATGAGATGCAGGCCCGTTCCGAAGCCGCGCTGACCGGGGACACCATGCTGGCGGCGTCAAACCAGGTCCGGTTGATCCAAGAGGCGCGCGGCGCGGCGGCGGCGATCGCCAGCCTGATCGGGCCGCTGCTGGGCGACGATGCCGCCTGCAACGCGGCACTGCGCGATTTCGTGGCGGAACATCCGGTATATGCGGTCGCCGCCTTTATCCCGAGAGACGGCAAGATGCGTTGCTCGTCCAGCGGCAGAGTGTTGGATGTGTCCCAAAACCCGATATTTCAGGCAACCGTCAAAGCCGCCCGCCCCAAATTTTTCGTCTACCGGTCTGGCCCGATCTCTGGCCTTTCAGTGCTGGGCGTTTCGCATCCGGTCTTCGGCCCGGATGGCGCATATCTTGGGTATGTCGGGTTTTCGCTGCCGCACAGCAAATTGGAAATCACCCCGCCGGATGCCGCCGGCACCGCGCCGATGGCCTTGATGACCTTTGACCGCGACGGCAAGATTCTGGCCGCGTCCATCGGGCTTGACAATGCCGAGGCCGCCCTGCCGCAGAACCACCCGCTTGCGGGCCTGACGACGGACCATCCGGTGGCGTTTTCCGATTGGTCACGCGCTGGCCAAAGGGGGGTGTTTTCGGTCGTGCCGCTGGTTCCGGGCGAGCTGTTCGCGCTTGGCACCTGGCCTGCGGATACCGCCTTCGGCCCAAACGCGGCGCTGGTGTCGATCCCGTTGGTGCTGCCGGCGCTTATCTGGCTGGCCAGCGTCGTGTCGGCCTGGCTTTCGGTGGAGTGGCTGGTGAACCGGCACATCCGCCAGTTGAACCGCTCGATCAAATCCTTCGCTGGTGGCAACCGGATGCTGACGAATGTCGACGTTACCGGCGCTCCGCTGGAAATCCGCGAAATTGGCGCTGCGTTTGAACAGATGACCGACGCGGTGATACGCGACGAGGCGGAACTGGAAGACACATTGCATCAAAAAGAGGTGCTGCTGCGCGAGGTGCATCACCGGGTGAAGAACAACCTGCAAATGATCGCCTCGATCATGAACATGCATGGCCGCAAGGCGCGCACGGCGGAAACGCAGCAGGTGATCCGGGGCCTGCAAGGCCGGGTGATGAGCCTGGCGACGATCCACCGCGAGCTTTACCAGACCAAGGGCCTGGGCGACGTTCACGCGGACGAACTGCTGAGTGCGATTGCGCGGCAGACCGTCAATATCGCCAGCAGCACCGACCGCCGCTTTGATTTGCGCCTGCATCTGGAAGACATCCACATGACCCCCGATCAGGCGGTGCCTCTGGGTCTGCTGGCGGGCGAGGGACTGATGAACGCCGCCGGTTACGCCCCGCTTGGCAGGTCGGAACTGTCACCGCTGGACCTGCGCCTAAGCCGGACAGCGCCTGACGCCGCCGTGCTTCAGATCGAGGGGATCGCGGTCCAGGGCGAAGGTGTCGTGCCCCCCGAGATTGACGAAAGCATGGGCTTCAGCCTGCAATTGATGACCGTCTTTGCCCTGCAACTTGGCGGCAAGCTGGATCAGGTCGTCGCGGACGGCACCTACCGCTTGCGCATCGATTTCCAGCTGAGACCCCTGGTCGAGGGCGAGGACCGCCATGTCGGCCCGTCTGACGACGACGCGTGATCGCGCAGGCCCGGCCAAAACTTGCCGGGACGCCATCTGCGTCCGCCGCGCCGCACCAAGGACCGGAACCGCCTCCGGCGTCCGGGCGTTTCCCTTCCGTTGCAGCCAGCAACGCACTTCAAGGAGACGACCATGAACTGGGATGAAATCAAGGGGAACTGGAAGCAGTTGAAGGGCAAGGCGCAGGCGAAATGGGGCGATCTGACCGACGATGACTGGCAAGAGGTCGAAGGTCGCCGCGAAGAGCTGGTGGGTATCTTGCAAAGCAGATACGGACACGCCCGCGAAGCTGCCGAAAAGGAAGTCGACAGCTGGGTGAAAAGCGTCTGATATTCCCGCACTGATCCGCAAGGCGCGCGCTTCGGTGCGCGCTTCGGTGCGCGCCTTGCCATTGGCCGCACGCGGAAGGCGGGATGCCGCAGGGAACGGGCGGATTCCACCCCACTCCGCCTGGCGCTGCCCCAAGGCGCAAAGCGGCCCCCGCGAAAGAAAGTTTTCCGCGCCGGGAACCATTCTCCCGTCTCGGCGGTTGAGATAGCGATCGACGCGCGGCACCCTGTCCCCCGCCGCTGTCGGTGACCGGGACATGCCGCTTTGGCGGAACCGTTCCGCTGCCGAAGGCCCGTGGAGGGTCTTCGGCAGATTTTTTTTCAAACCAGCCGCGATACCGTCTGGGGCCGCGTTTCAAGCGGCGCGGTCAGCGCGAACCCGCTGCCACGGCAATTTCACTGGGAACGAATACCCGGCGGCGGTGTTTGCCCTGCAGGTAAGAACCGGACCCCTGCGGGGGCCGCCTGCAAGGAGACTAAGCGATGATCACACCCGCGTCCGTCACATTCGCATCCGTCACAACCGCGTTCGGCACTCCCGCGTTCGTTACACCCGCATCCGTCAAACCCGCGTGCGTCACGCATGACAGTGCGATCATCCGCAAGCTGACCTCTTTCGGCGCCTTGTCCTGCAGCGACATGACGCTGCTGTCCGACCTGCATCAACGCCGCCGCCGCTATGCCTCGGGGCGCGAGATGGTGCGTCAGGGGCAGCGCAACCGCACCGCCTATATCCTCGCCGATGGCTGGGCCTTCAGCTACATCCTGTTGTCCGACGGCGCCCGGCAGATCGTGGACGTGCGAATTCCGGGTGACTTTCTCGGGCTGGGCTCGATGCTGTTTCACAAGTCCGACCAGAATGTCGAGCCGATCACCGCCGTCGAAGCGTCCGAGGTGCAGGCAAGCGATCTGATGTCGGCCTTTGCCACGACCCCCAATCTGGCGCGGGCGCTGCTATGGGCCGCCTCGCGCGATGAATCGCTGGTGGCGGGGCGGCTGACCAGCCTTGGTCGGCGCCAGGCGCCCCAACGGGTTGCGCATTTCCTGCTGGAACTGGGTGTGCGGCTGCGGCTGGTTGGACTTGCCACAAAGTCCGGCTACAATTGCCCTTTGACGCAATACCACCTCGCCGATCTTCTGGGGCTAAGCCCCGTGCACATCAACCGGGTGCTGCGCGAACTTCGCGAAGGCGGCATGGTGACCTTCCAGAACGGCCGGGTGACGTTTGACGATCTGCCCGGCATGGTCGCCTTCGCCGATTTCGACCGCGATTACCTGGACGAAAAGCTGCCCGCCCTTTGGTAAGTCCAGGAGGGTCGGCATTCCGCGCCGTTGTGTCGGCCCCCCCCAGAAAAGCCGCCGAAAACCGGCCCATCGCCAGGCTTTCGGGAGAAACCAGTCCGGCGGTACAGCATTGAGAGACGTGGATTGAATCAGCCGACCATACCGCCCCGCTTAGGAGATTAATCATGGCCACCATCAAACCAACCGCCAAAGGCAACGCCAAGAAGCCCGCGACCTCATCTGCTACCGCCAAGAAGGTCGATGCGTCCAGCAGCAAGGCCCCGTCGACCCCGACTGGCAAATCTGGCGGTGCTGCGAAGTCCCGTTGACAAAGATTTCTGTGTAGTGATTTGCCGTGTTGCCGATGGGCGCCCGATGAGATCGGGCGCCCAAAGTCTTTTGCGCAGCAAACTATTGCGGTCCACTAACCGCCGGACCGGAAAAGTGCTCGGCCTGACGATTTTCGCACGCATCCAGTCAGTCGGTTGCTGGTGAGATGCTGTTCTCGCCAGTCAAACCGCGGACGAGGCCGGGGTCACGCCGCCCGGCGTGCCATGCCCCAGACCAAGAGCACAATGATCGCCCCGACAGCCGAGCCGATCAGGCCGGCGCTTTCACCCGGGCCATACCAGCCCAGGGCCTGACCAAGATAAGATGCGACAAACGCGCCCACGATGCCCAGCACGGTGGTCAGAATGAAGCCGGATGGTTCATTGGAGCCGGGTGTCACCAGTTTGGCGATCACGCCCGCGATAAAGCCGATGATGATGGTCCAGACGATTCCCATTGC
>JANLQT010000385.1:0-4691 GCA_031368035.1 Rhodobacterales bacterium
GGCGGGCCGGGCACGTTTGTCGCCATCGACAAGGGTCAGCCGCATTCCTTCGAGACCAAGTCCGCAGGCAAGCTTTTGATGATCTACATGCCGGGCGGATTCGAGCAGTTCTTCAAGGACTGGGACAAACAGGGCCTGACAACGGGGGCCGAGATTGGTGCGCTGGAAGCGAGCTATGGCGTGACCCGGCCCTGAGGACGGGCAAGCGGTTGCTCTCGCGAGCGGCGTGCAGCGTAGAGGGGAGCCGGAGAGCGGGGAGGCAGGTTCCCGCGCTTCGGTTCTTCTGCCCGCGCCGCTGCGCCGGCGCGAGGTGGGCGAAGTCATCGAAGGTATTGAGTTCCGCGACGGGATCAAGCACGAAAGCAAAGCTGCCTGATCACACCGTCACCAATATTCGGGCAAAGCTCCTCTGCAAAAGCGAAGGGTGGATGACGGGGCGGCATGTGACACCGCCAAACGTCAGAGGCCATCGACGCGGTAGACGACTCCGGTTACCGACACGACGTAGGCGGTGTTCCCGACGAATTCGACCGACGTCGGACGGTCAAGCACGAGTGCCTTGCCGGCGCCGTCCAACACCGGCGTCAGCTCGCCCTTGGTCCCAACCACTAACAACCGGCCCGTGTCCGGAAGGGCGCGGGAGCCCTCACCGACACCGTCCCACTGACCCTGCGATAGAGCGTAGAGCGTGCCTTGCGGCCCTTGCTCGACGTCGATGAGCATGCTCGCCCCACTGGCCATCAAGTTCGGCTTCCCGCCAGTTTGCACGGACAGGACCTTGCCGTCTTCCGGGACATGGGGGATTGGCCCGAGCTGGGTGACGAAAAATTGGCCTTCGGCCGTCTCAAGTCCGACCGGCACCTTATTGTCGAAGGTGGCGACCTCGTTGATCGCACCGTCCAGGCCGACCCACAGCACACGGTTGTGGTGTGCGTCTGTCACCAGGAACCCGCCCTCGTAAGCCTCCATGGCGAAGGCCACGCCGGTATCGACGACGAATGCTGGCTGCGGTGGGTTGTCGAGCGACCACTGGCCCAGGTCCGCGACGAGTGTCGGCGTGCCTGCTGGATCAATGCGGTATAGACCGTTCTTCGCCTTAGGGTCGCCGAACGGGTCACCAATGAACACCCCGCTTACCAACGTGACGAGCACGTAGGCTGTCCCATCCATGAAGGCCACATCGACCGGTCCGCCGATGTCCTCGCCCTGAAACGCCTTCGGCGGCAACCCGGTCGCATAGGTGGTCACAGCGCCGTCAGGAAGATTGATGCGCAGGACCTTGCCGGCGCTTCCATCGGTCACGTAGAGCGCGCCGTCGGGCCCGATCGTGCTTCCGGTGACGAAATCGTCGCTCCCAAACTCGGTGAGGCGTGTCACCTTCGCACTGCCCCCGCCAGTCGCCTCCTGCGCGAACACCGGTGTAATCAGAGTTAGGGTCAGTGAACAGCTTGCCACTAGTGCCAAAGTGCGCATAGACGTTCCTTTCGGATTGCCGCCCTGAGTACGGGCATTGCTTTGTCGTTCTTGCACGTTCAATTCACAATGTAAGATAGCTCAAATGACTCTTCAAAGATAGTGCCTTTGGGTATTGTCATTTGTGGACGGCTCCGTTTGCGCAAGGATTGATTTGAACTTCTGTTGATCTTTGCGGGGTGCGGTCATGTGTCCGGCCTGTTGGCGCGGCGCATATGACCGCCGGCCCTGATGAAGTCCGCGGACCGGGCCAAGCGGTTCGGGCCAAGCGGTTCGGGCAGGTGGGGGCGATCTTTGGCATCGGCTTCATGCTGGGGCCGATCCTGGGCGGGGTTCTGGGCGCGCATTGGGTGCGGCTGCCGTTTCTGGCGGCGGCGGTGCTGAATGCGGTGAACCGGGCCTTCGTGGCGCTGGTGGTGCCGGAATCGCGCAAAGGGTCCAAGGACGCGGTGGTGCCGGCAGTGTCGCTGCTGGGGCCGGTCAAGCCGTTGATCGAGTTCGGCTTCATGTGGAAGCGGATCACCGTGGCGGTGATCTTCGGCTTTGTCGGCGAAGTGGCCGGCACGATCTGGGTCTTGTATGCCGAGGACAAGTTCGCCTGGAACCCGACGATGATCGGCATTTCGCTGACGGCGTTCGGGGTGTTCCACATCGCCTCGCAAGCCGTGATGGTCGGGCCGCTGGGCAAATACCTTGGCGAGAGGGGCGGGCTGTTGGTCTCGATGGCGGCGGATGGGCTGGCTTATGTCCTGATGGCGCTGGCCGGGCAGGGCTGGATGGCCTTTGCGCTGATGCCGCTGTTCGCGCTGGGCGGGTCGGGAGGGCCGATCTTGCAGGGCCTGTTGTCGGGCCAGGTGGACGGCGATCGGCAGGGGACGCTGATGGGGCTGATGACCGGGCTGCAAAGCTTTGTGTCGATCTTTGCGCCCTTGTCGATCAGTTTGATCTATTTCGCCACCAGGCCGGTGTTTCCCGGCACGGTCTGGATCGGCGCGGCGGCGATGTATCTGGTGGCGCTGCCCTTCCTGTTCGGCGCGTTCAAAAAGGCCCCAGTTCCGGCGGGCTGATCTGGCGGGCTGATCTGGCGGGCTGATCCGGTTGCCGGCGGTGAAGCAGCGGCGGCTTCGCCATTCCTTTTGTGCAGATGATGGGGGCTTTGCGCCCCCAAACCCCCGCAGAGTTTTCATGCCTTCAGTGAGCAGGAGGGCGTGCCTGAATGTGCAGACGGGCATTTCCCTGCGCGGCATCTGCCGTTAAGGCTTGGGCAAAACGAGGCGGTCATGTCGGTGACGGAAAGCTATCTTGCAGCGCTGCTGGTCATCCTGAGCCTGCCTTGGGCGCTGTGGCGGGTGTTTGGCCGGCCGGTCTGGGCGCCTTTGGTGGTGGTGCAGATCGTGATGGGCATTCTGCTGGGCCCCGGTTTGCTGGGCCGGGTCTGGCCGGACGCCTATGCCGCACTGTTCCCCGCGCCGGTGATGGGGGCGCTGAGCGGTGTGGCGTGGTGGGGGGTGATCCTGTTCGTCTGGCTCGCCGGGCTGGAGCTGGAACTGGGCGCGGTCTGGTCGCATCGGCGGGAAACCGGTGTGGTCTCGGGCCTTGCGCTGGTGGTGCCGCTGGTCCTGGGCACGGCCGCGGCGTCGCTGCTGCTGCTGAGCCCCGGCTGGATCGGGCCGAAGGCGATGGTCTGGCAGGCGGCTTTGGGCATCGGCATGGCCTGCGCGGTCACGGCCTTGCCGATCCTGGTGCTGTTTCTGGAGGAATTGGGGCTGCTGGGTCAGCCCTTGGGCCAGCGCGTGCTGCGCTATGCCAGTCTGGATGATCTGGCGATCTGGGCGGTTCTGGCGGCGATCCTGCTGGACGTGGAGCGGCTGGGCCGGCAGCTTGGGTTCGTGCTGGCGTTTGCGCTGGCCGCCTGGGGGATGCGGCGGCTTTTGCAGCGGCTGGAACAAGCGGACCGGTTGCCGGTGGCGCTGGTCTGGCTGGCGGCTTCGGCCTTTGCCGCCGATTGGTCGGGGTTGCATTACATGGTCGGCGCGTTTCTGGCCGGCGCGGTGCTGGAGCCGGACTGGCTGGACCGGGCGCGGCTGGCGCAACTTCGGCAGGCGGTGCTGATGGTGATGATGCCGGTGTTCTTCCTGTCCACCGGTCTGCGCACGGGGTGGGAGATGGGGGGCCTTGGTGTTGTCGCTGCGGCGGGACTGCTGCTGGCGGCCGCGGTGGGCGGCAAGCTTTTGGGGCTGGCTTTGGCCGGCCGCTGGCTGGGCTGGCCGCCGGGCGAGGCCTGGAAGATCGGCTGGCTGCTGCAGACAAAGGCCCTGATCATGATCATCTTTGCCACGATTCTGCTGGATCGGGGCATCCTGTCGGGCGCGGCCTTCACCGCGCTTCTGCTGATGGCATTGGGCTCGACAATGTTGACCATGCCGATCGTCAGCCGCCTTCCCGGCGCGCAATCGGATCCCTTGGCCGAGTGAACTTTTGCCTCTTGAACCTCGGGTGATGGGTCATTAAACGAGGCGACGGAGGCGTGGCTGAGAGGCCGAAAGCACTCGGTTGCTAACTGAGCAAGGGGGGAACCCCTTCGTGGGTTCGAATCCCACCGCCTCCGCCATTTCATGTGCCTAACTAGTTGTTTTAGTAAGATATGTGATTTTCATGTCCCCCATCATGTCCCCCAGAATAACACCGCTCCACTTGCAGCGGGCTGTGAAGCTACCGAACGTGCGCTGTTGTTTAGGTCCATGGCAGCGGTTTCGCTTGCGACGGCGGCCACGTGGGCTGCGGGGCGTTGGTAGCCGAGGCGCAGGCAGCAGATCGCGCTGTGGGCGGACGCCACAAAGCGACAGGACGTGGAAGCAAGACACTGCCGCGGACTCAAAAGAGCGCAGACCCGAAAGCGGCCCTTATAGCGGACTACCTAGAGTAAGTCGCCTTCAATTGGTTCCATACCCTGCGGCTTTGAAGTAATTTGAGCATTCCCGGCTTGGAAATAGGTCGCACACCCGTCCGACAGTGTTCCAGAGGTCTTGGTATGTTCTTGCGGCGGCTTTCCGGATCATGGTTTTCAGCTTCGAGAAGGCTGTGTTGCACAAATCGGCTGAGGGGATTCATCTTATGAAACCAGCGTGATAGCTGGGACGGATGAGCCGAGCAAACGCCCCGAGCTACAAGACCCTGAACTGGCCCGCGTATAACAAGGCGCTCAAGCGCCGCGGGTC
>JANLQT010000392.1:0-5777 GCA_031368035.1 Rhodobacterales bacterium
CCCCTTCCCCTCCCCCCGATTCCCCGCTATAGGCCCGCAGTCGCGCCACGCACCCTTGGAGGGTGGCGGACTTATTTGGAGATTAACATGGCACGCGAGATCGCTGATCTGGCAGTCGAGAAGCGGACGGGGACAGGCAAGGGGGCCGCTCGTCAGACTCGGCGCAATGGCAAGGTACCGGGGGTCGTTTATGGCGACAACCAGGAACCCTTGGCCATTCAGATTGACTACTATCCCCTGTTGAAGCGCCTGAAGGCCGGCCGCTTCCTGCAAACGCTGTTCAACCTGAAGGTTGAGGGCGAAAAGGACGTTCACGTCATCTGCCGCGCCGTGCAGCGCGACGTGGTGAAGGACCAGCCGACCCATGTGGACTTCATGCGCCTGCATGACGAAAGCCGGATCGTGCTGCACATCCACGTCACCTTCGAAGGTCAGGACGCCTCGCCGGGCCTCAAGCGCGGCGGCACGCTGACCGTGGTGCGCCACGAAGTGGAACTGGAAGTGTTGGCGGGGGATATTCCCGACCACGTCACGGTTGATCTGAGCGGCAAGAACATCGGTGATGTGATCCACATCAGCGACGTCGTGCTGCCGGAAGGCGCCACCACCACGATCGCGCGGAACTTCGTGATCGCCAACATCGCAGCGCCTGCGGGCCTTGTCGAAGCGGCGGAAGAAGTCACGGTCTGATCTTTGGCCTGATCAAGGGCCTGTTCGGATTGCCGGGGGCGAAGGGGAAACCCTTCGCCCCTTTGTCATTCAAGCCGCCCCGGCCAGCCCCAGATGCGCGGCAATGCGCGGATCTTCTGCCGGGTCGCGCCCGGACTTCAGCGCGATGGCCGTCAGGTGATCGGCGCAGCACAGATGGTGCAGCCGCCGCACCCCCGGCAGCGCCATCGCCTCGGCCCGGACCGCGTCAAAGGCCGCGGCATGGCGCAGGGCAGAGGTGTCAGTCTCATCAGCGCGCATCGCCCGATCATGATAGGTCTTGTCATAGCGCGGGTTCATCGCGACCGGGGCAAGGGTGCCGGCTTTCAGGCCAAAAGTTTCCTCGGACCGGATCATGTAATGATTGACCTGCGCGCCGTCGTGCCGGGCCAGCGGGTCCTTCAGTGTGCGTTGGTAATGGCCATCCGGTTGCCAATCCGGCACCCCCTCGCCCGTGGCGGTGATCCAGATATTGCCATCCCGGCCAAAAGCCGCCGCCTCGGGCTTGAACCGTTTCGGCCCATGCTCGCCCAGCTGCGCGAACCAGCGCGGATGGCGGAACAGCGTCTTGACGAAATGCGACAAGCCCCGCTCGGCCGACAGCGCAGAGAAGAACTGCCGGTGCACCGGGAGGTCTTCGAACGCCGCCTTGTGGTCCGATCCAAACACCCGCCAGATGATCGCCATGCCCAGAAACGACGGCACGGCGGCGATCAGATCGGCCAGCAGGCCCGCGCCGTGATGGATCACCAGAAACTCGTCCACGTCGCAGACAAAGACCAGGTCCGCATCCCGCACCGCAGGATGCTGGCGCGCCGCGCGCAGCTTGGCCTTGGTGATCCGCTCGCCGGCAGGCACCTCATGCACCAGATGATGCACCCAGCCTTGCGCGGCCAGGGCGTCCAGCAGTTGGGGTGAGTGGTCGGTGCAGCCATTGGTCACCACCAAAGCCTGCGCAAAGCCCAGCATCCGATACCAGCACAGCCATTCCACGATGAACGGTCCCTCGTTCCGCATCGAGGCGACGACAGTAGCGTTCAGCCGGGCGGTGGCGTTCAAAGGTGCGGCGTTTGTCATGCCGCCAACCAAGCGGCAGCCCATGCGCCTGTCAAGCGGGGCTTGGCCTGCGGGCGCGCCGGGGGCATAAGGGCTTCGGACAGGAGACGGGCATGAAACTCTTCGTGGGCCTTGGCAATCCCGGCGCATCATATGCCGGCCATCGGCACAATATCGGCTACCGCGCGGTGGACCGGATCGCTGCCGACCATGGTTTCGGCCCGTGGAAGCGCGCCTATCAGGGTCTGGTGGCCGAGGGGAGGCTCGGGTCGGAAAAGGTGGTCCTGCTGAAACCCGAAACCTTCATGAACCTCTCGGGCCAGTCGGTGCAGGCGGCCGCGGCCTTCTACAAGGTCGCGCCCGCCGACATGGTGGTGTTCCATGACGAATTGGACCTCGCCCCCGGCAAGCTGCGGCTGAAACAGGGCGGCGGGCACGCAGGGCACAACGGGTTGCGCTCGATCCACGGGCACTTGGGGGAAGGCTATGGCCGCGTGCGCATCGGCATCGGCCATCCGGGCCACAAGGACGCGGTGGCGTCCTACGTGCTGCACGACTTCGCCAAGGCGGATGCCGACTGGCTGGACGACCTTCTGCGCGGCATCTCGGACGGCGCCCCTGCGCTGGCCGCAGGCGACGGCGCGGCGTTCCAGAACGCCGTGGCCTTGCGGATGACCCCGGCGCGGAACTCCGGCACGATGACGCCAGAGCCGAAACCCAAGGCCACACCCCCGGCCGAGGAACCGGCGCCCCAATCCCCGCTGCAACGTCTTGTGGACCGGTTTCGCGGCTAAGGCTGCGTCCAATAAATCAAAGAAATTTCTACGAAATTTCAGATTTTTCGGAGATGAATCGTCCTTTTGCAACTTCCAGTGGTAGGAACCCGCCCCCAGTCGCAGCCTGTGCAACCCACCTTACCGGGGAGTTAACAGAATTTAATAACTCATTTAATATCAATGCCTTGCGCAATGTTGCACGCGTGCAACCTTGGGGTTTCACACCCCGCCGCCCCGATTGACGATCCCTGCCAGCGCCCGGCTGATCGTCGCGCTCGTCCCCGGTTTCTCCAGTGCAGCAAAGGGCAAGGGCCGGCAAAGCTCCATCGCCGCCAGCCCCACCCTCGCCGTCAGCGCCCCGTTGACGACCCCCTCTCCGAACCGCCGCGACAGTTTCGACAGGATGCCCCCGCCCGCAACCGACCCGATCAGATCATCCGTCAACGCCACCGCCCCCGCCGCCACCAGCGAGATGAACACCCGCTTCAACAGCCGCCATGACCCGAAATTCCCCGCCCGCCCGCCATAAATCTCGGCAATCCGCCGGATCATCCGCAAGTTGGCCACCAACGCCGTCGCCAGATCCGCCAAGGCCAGCGGCACAAAGGCGGTGATCGTCGCCACCTGCCGCGCCGCGCCTTCGATCTCCATCCGCGCCCTCGCATCTAAAGGTGCGATCAACTCCACCTCGGCCAGCCGCAGCAAGGCATCGGCATCCATCACCTCGCCCTGCCGTTCCCTCAGCCGTGCCCGGCCCCAGGCCAGATCATCCCGCCCCGCGTACAGCGCCTCGACCCCGCGCAGCACCGCCCTTGCCCCCTTCAGATCGCCGGTATCGGCCGCATGCACCGCCGCGCTGCGCAGATGGTCGATCCGCGACAGGCGCAGAAAGGCCAAAGCCTCGCCCAGCGCCCAGATCACCGCCAGCGCCCCCGCCGTGACGGTCAGCCCCAGCGCCACCCAGCCCAGCCATTCGTTGGTGGCAAACAAGCCGGTCACGAAATTCCACGCCGCCACCGAGATCACCAGCGTGAACAGGCTCCCGAACACCCAGGCCGCGAACCGCCCCAAGGCGCTGGATCGCCGCGTCGCCAGCCGCGACAGCGCCTCCATCGCCCGGCCCTCCGCCTCGCCAATGTCCGGCAAGGGCAGCGCGCCAGCGGGGTCGGCCTCCCCCTCCATCTCGACAAGGGCGGGGGATTTCAGCCGGTCCTGCGGGTCAGATTGCACACTCATCCGCGCCTCTCTTGCATCACAGCCTGTCCCCGATCAGAAACTCCGCCGCCCGGTCAAGCCTGATATGCGGCGGCCCTTCGCCATGCCGCCGCCCGGTACGCGCCGGGGCGAACTGCATGAACTCGTAATCGGCATTCAGCCAGCGCTCCGCCCCCTCGCGTGCCGGAGACAGCAGCCTTGCCGGGTCACTCGGCAACTCGCCCGCATACATCGCCACCTGCCGCCCGTCCGCAAGCCGCCCCCGCACCGCCTCCAGCAGCTGCCCGTCGCGGGTGATTTCCTCCTCGACCGTGCAGCGCAGGGCGGCGATTGCCATCGCCGCCGTCTCCGCCCCGGCGAAATCAGCCCGCGTCCGGGCGTCGCGCAGCATCGCTTCCATGATCGCGGTCAGGCGGGGATGCTGGGTGTGGTGCAGATGGTCCGACTTGGTCGCGGCGAACAGAATCTTCTCGACCCGCCGCCCGCCCATCAACAGGTCCAGCCAACCATTCCGCCCCGGCCGAAAGGCACCCAGAACCTCGGCCATGGTGCGCCGCAGGTCCTCCACCGCGCGCGGCCCCTGATGGATCGCGCCCAGCACATCCACCAGCACGATCTGCCGGTCGATCTTGGCGAAATGCTCTTTGAAGAACGGGCGGACGACCTTGGCCTTGTAGCCCTCGTACCGCCGTTGCATCTCGGTCCAAAGGCAGCCCCGCGGGGTGCTGGCGGGCTTGGGGATCGGCGCGAAGGTCAGCACAGGAGAGCCCGCCAGATCGCCCGGCAGCAGGAACCGCCCCGGCGTGCAATCGGACCAGCCCGCCGCCCGCGCCGCAACCAGATAGCCGGTGAACGCCTCCGCCAAGGCTTGCGTCTTGACCTCGTCCAGCGTCAGCGCGCCATCCTCGGCCCGCGCCAGCGCCAGAAACGCCGAAGCCTCGGGCCGCTTGGCGATACGGTTCAGCACGCCCTCGGACCAATCCTCGAAGCTCAGGTCCAGCAGGCTCAGGTCCAGCAGCCACTCGCCCGGATAGTCCACGATATCGACATGCAGCACGCGCGGCCCGGCGATCCCCGCCAGCCAGCCCAAGGGCCGCGTGCGGAACGACAGGCGCAACTCCGACACCGCCCGCGTCGATTGCGGCCAGCGTGGGTCGTCCCCGGTCATCGCGGCCAGATGATCCTCATAGGCAAAGCGCGGCAACGTCAGGTCGGGCTGCGGCTGCAAATAGACCGCCTCGATCCGCCCGCCGGTGGCGGCGGAAAGCTGCGGCATCCGCCCCCGCTCCAGCAGGTTCGCCACCAGATTGGTGATGAACACCGTCTTGCCCGCCCGAGACAGCCCCGTGACCCCCAGCCGGATCACCGGCTCGCGCACCATGCCGGTGACGGCCGAAACCAGCCCGTCTACCTCAGTCGTGATCCAACCCGCCACTGACACCTGCCTTTCACAGCGGCAACATAGGCACACCGTCCTACCAGCGGTAGCCCCATGGACACAAACGCCTCCAGCCGCTATCGCACCTTGACCCCAATCATCTTCCCCAAATACCCCACGGGGGTCCGGGGGTGTGAAACCCCCGGGGCGCCAGCCACAGGACCAGGATGCCCCGTTTTGCGCTGCTGATCGAATATGACGGCACGCCGTTCCACGGCTGGCAGCGTCAGGCCGGCGGCCAGCCGACCGTGCAAGCCGCCGTCGAGGTCGGCCTTGCGCATCTCGATCCGGGCGTTCTGGTGGTGCAGGGCTCGGGCCGCACCGACACCGGGGTCCATGCCACGGGCCAGGTCGCACATGTCGATCTGGCGCGCGATTGGGAGCCGGTCCGCCTTGCCTCGGCTGCGAATTTTCATCTGCGCCCCGGCCCGGTCGCCATCATCAAGGCCGCGAAGGTCCCGGACGCCTTCCACGCCCGCTTTGACGCGATCGAGCGGCAGTATCTGTTCCGCGTCCTGTCCCGCCGCGCCCCTCCGGTGCTGGAACGGGGCCGGGTCTGGCCGGTTCACACCGGGTTGAACGGC
>JANLQT010000443.1:0-7387 GCA_031368035.1 Rhodobacterales bacterium
CTCACTTGGCAACCGAGCGATGTGGATTCCGACTCCCGCACCAGCACCGCCAACTGGATCAAATTTGCGGGCTTGCACAATGTGCTCCCACCGCTCGACATAGATGTCTGCTCCAAATTGTGGGGTGTCGAGCAAACGGCGCCGTTTGACGCCATTGTGTCGATCAATATGGTTCATATCGCGCCATGGGCGGCAAGCTTGGGATTGTTTGCTGGCGCCGGCCGTTTGCTCGGCGCTGGTGGGCTTCTTGTTATCTACGGCCCATTCATGCGCGACGGCGTGCACAACGCCCCCTCGAACGCAGCTTTCGATGAGTCTCTAAAGGCGCGTAACCCATCTTGGGGTGTCCGTGATATTGCTGATCTTGAACGTGTCGGCGAAGCCTCTCGACTCCGTCTCCGCGAGACGATCGAGATGCCTGCCGACAATAGGTTACTTGTCTTCGCCAATGGCTGAACGACAATCGTCCCAGCCGACCGGCTGGTCCGCACCCAGAACCTGCCCTTCCGCACCGCCCATCACGTGACGGGCGCGCTGGTGGCGCTGGCGGAAAAGAAGGGCTGCGATCTGCCCGACCTGTCGCTGGCCGAATTGCAATCGGCCCATCCCGGCATCACGCAAGAGGTCTATTCCGTCTTTGCAACGAAAACTCCGTCCGCTCGCGCCAAAGTTACGGCGGAACCGCGCCCGATCAGGTCCGCGCCCAGGTTGCGCGCTGGAAAGCCGCGCTGACCTAGCGCATGCTGACCCAATCCAGGGAGGATGCCATCATCCGCGTAATTCTTGTTCTCACCTCGCTCGGCCTGTTCGCGTCTTGCGGCGCCGACGGCATGCCAATGATTCCCGCCGCCACGACGCCTGCCGTGGCCGCTGACGTGACGATGGGCGGTTCGATGTCCGCCGGGGTTGCCAAGAACGGCAGCGGCTACTGACCCGCCGAAATTCGGCACAAACGGCCTGATTTCGTCATAATTCGCCCCAGTTTCGCTGGCAGTTTCCGATTGCGTAACAATCGAACGGAGTGGCCCCATGTCCACTGGTGAAACCCCTGCAACGTCCGGTCTGACCCGGGCCTCCGCGCCCGCCAGCACCAGCCGCTCCCTGCTAGAGGTGGTAGCCCGCCAATACGGCGTCAGCCCGCTGACCCAGTTCGCCGAGATGTGGCGGCTGAAAGGCGGCGCAAGCCAACTGGTCGCCAAGGAATATTACGACTACCAACTTTACCTGCGCGACGTCACCCCGGCCCAGCGCCGCGAATTCGTCGGCGAAAAGGGCTCCCTCGCCCTGAACCTCGCCCTCGCCCCGCCCGGCTTCACCAACATGCGCAATTTCCTCGCCGACAAGGTCGGTCTGACCACGCTGATGGCGGGCCTCGGCCTGCCGACCACCACGATCCAGGCTTGCTTCCACCCGTTCCGCGGCTTCGGTACCACGCCGACCCTGCGCACCGCCGCCGAAATCCGCGTCTTCCTGACCGGCCCCGTCCGTTTCCCCCTGTTCGGCAAACCGATCCGCGGCGCCGGCGCGATGGGCTCTGCCCTGATCCTCGGGGTCGACGGCGACACCGTCCGCCTCGGCAACGGCACCACTGTCCCGCTGGACGCGCTTTGCGCCCAGATCGCCGCCTGCACCGATTACGGCTATGTCCTGCAAGACGCCGTTACCCCACATCCGGACATGGTCGCGCTGTCCGGCACGCGCGCTGTCTCCACCGTCCGCGTCGTCACCGTCAACGAGACCGGCACCCCGCGCGTCCTCTACACCGTCTGGAAACTCCCCTCCGCCACCGCGATGAGCGATAATTTCTGGCAAAAGGGCAGCCTGATCTCTCTCGTCGATCCCATGACCGGCGTCGTCCAGAAAGTCCGCTACGGCTCCAACGTCGAAAGCCAATGGCTGGGCACCCATCCCGTCACCGGTCTGCCTGCAAAAGGCATCACCCTGCCGCATTGGCACAAAGTCATCGACCTCGCGATCGCCGCCCATGCGGTCGTGCCCGACAACGGCATCCTCGGCTGGGACATCGCGCTGACCCCGGACGGCGCAACCCTGATCGAATGCAACGAAAACACCGGCCACGGCCTGTATCAACTGGCCTCTGGTCGCGGCGTCCTGAACGCCGATTTCGCCCCCGCCTTCGCAGCCGTCAAAGCCCGCAACGCAGCCTTGATCGCCGCCTTCGACAGCCGCCGCAAAGCTTACCAAACCTCCAAGGCCCGCGCCTGAGGCTGGGGGGTTCACACCCCCTAGCCGCGAAAGCGTTCGCGGCGCTCTTCACTGAAAACTCTCCACTGGAGAGTTCTCCGGGCGTTCATCGCCCCGTGGGATATTTGTCGAGGATGATTGGCACAAGAAAGCGCCCGTCCTCCCGGTCTCACCGAAGCCCCAAATATCCCCGCCGGAGGCTCCCACCCCCAGCCCCGCATTGCCCGCAGGGTCAAACCTGTTATACCCGCGCGGCGACAGCTTTGGGGTCGGCACAAGATGGACCATTTCCTCTACAAGAACGGCAGCCTGCATGCCGAGGACGTGGCCCTGGCCGATATCGCCGCCACCGTCGGCACCCCGTTCTACTGCTATTCCGCCGCCACTCTGACCCGGCACTACAAACTGTTCACCGAGGCGCTGTCGCCCCTGCCGCATCTGGTCTGCTTTGCCATCAAATCGCTGTCGAACACTGCAGTCCTGAAACTTCTGGGCGATCTTGGCGCGGGCATGGATGTGGTCAGCTTGGGTGAATACCTGCGCGCCAAAGCGGCGGGCGTGCCCGGCAACCGCATCGTGTTTTCCGGCGTCGGCAAAACCCGCGACGAGATGCGCGCCGCCCTGGAAGGCGGCATCCGCCAGTTCAACGTCGAAAGCGAGCCCGAACTGCGCGCTTTGTCCGAGGTTGCCAGTGCGATGGGCGCCATCGCCCCGATTGCCATTCGGGTGAACCCCGACGTGGACGCGAAAACCCATGAGAAAATCGCCACCGGCAAGAAGGAAAACAAGTTCGGCATCCCCATCGCCCGCGCACGCGAAGTCTACGCCGAAGCCGCCCGCCTGCCGGGCCTTCAGGTCGTGGGCGTGGACGTGCACATCGGCAGCCAGCTCACCGACCTCGCCCCGTTCGAAGCCGCCTTCTCCCTGGTGCGAGACCTCACCCTTTCCCTGCGCGCCGATGGCCATACCATCACCCGGCTTGACCTTGGCGGCGGGCTTGGCATCCCCTACACAAGGTCCAACGACGCCCCGCCCCTGCCGCTGGACTACGGCGCGATGATCAAGCGCGTGCTGGGCGATCTGGGCTGCGAGATCGAGATCGAACCCGGCCGCCTGATTTCCGGCAATTCCGGCGTGCTCGTTTCCCGGGTGATCTATGTGAAATCCGGCGAGGAGCGGGATTTCCTGATCCTGGATGCCGCGATGAACGACCTTGTCCGCCCCAGCATGTATGGCGCGCATCACGACATCGTCGCCGTGGCCGAGCCGCCCGCCGCCAGCCCGACCGCCGCCTATGACGTGGTCGGCCCGGTCTGCGAGACCGGCGACACCTTCGCCAAGGCGCGCGAGATGCCTCTTTTGACAGCAGGCGATCTGGTCGCTTTCCGCTCGGCGGGGGCTTATGGGGCGGTCATGGCCTCGGAATACAACACTCGGCCGCTGGTGCCGGAAGTTCTGGTCAAGGGGGATCACTTCGCCGTCATACGGGCGCGGCCCAGCTTTGACGAAATCCTGAAGCGCGATAGCATACCCGAATGGCTGTGAGGCAGAGGATGCGTGCAAGACAGTGACACCGCCACGGCGCTGAAAGGCGCAGGCCGCCCGATCCGGATGACCCTAGCCGGGCTCTGGGCCGAACGGCTTGTGCGCGCGTTCTGGCCGCTGTGGTCGCTGCTGATCGCGGCCCTTGCCGCCCTGGCCTTCGATGTGCAGACCCATCTGCCGCTGGAGGCGTTCTGGTTCGGCGCGGTGTCCGTGCTTTTGGGCCTGGGCTGGGCGCTGATCTGGGGTGTCCGCCACTTCCGCATCCCGTCCCGCGCCGAAGCCACCGCCCGCGTCGATGCGCGCCTTCCCGGCCAGCCCATCGCCGCGCTGATGGACAGCCCGGCCCTTGGCGCCAATGACCCCACGGGGCGCGCGTTGTGGCAGGCGCATCTGCGGCGGATGTCCATTCAGGCGCAAGCTGCCAAACCCGTCGCTCCCGATCTGAAACTCGCTTCGCGCGACCCCTATGCCTTGCGCTATGTCGCGCTGCTGGCCTTCGTCATGGCGCTGATGTTCGGTTCGCTGTGGCAGGCGGCCTCGGTCGCTGGGCTGATGCCGGGGGGTGCGAGCCTCGCCGCCACCGGCCCGGCATGGGAAGGCTGGGCCGAACCGCCCGGCTATACCGGCAAACCCGCGCTTTACCTCGCCGACCAGACCGGCACCGATCTGTCCCTGCCGGTCGGCACCAGGCTGCGCCTGCGGTTTTACGGCGACCCCGGCAGCCTGATCCTGGCCGAGACGATCTCGGGCCGCACCGATGTGCCCCCGGCCTCGGCCAATGCGCAGGATTTTGTCGTCAAGCAATCCGGCAACCTGGCGATCCAAGGCACCGGCGGTCGCGCCTGGACGGTGAACGCCATAGCCGACCTGCCCCCCACCATCACCGCGATCGGCCCGGTGACGCGCGAGGCTGACGGCAAGTTCGGCCTGAAATTCGCCGCCAAGGACGATTACGGCGTGACCAAGGGCGAAGTGGCGCTGGCGCTGGACCTGTCACGCGTGGACCGCCGCTTTGGCCTGACGATGGACCCCGAACCCGAGGGGCTCAAAGCCCTGACGCTTGATTTGCCGATGCCGATGAAGCGCGACCGCACCGTGATTGAACAGCAACTGACCGACGACCTCAGCCAAAGCCTGTTGTCCAACATGCCGGTCACCCTGACCCTGTCGGTCAAGGACGCTGGCGGCCATACCGGCACCGCGCCGCCAATCAGCGCCGACTTGCCGGGCCGCCGGTTCTTCGACCCGCTGGCCAAATCCCTGATCGAAATGCGCCGCGATCTGATGTGGAACCGCGCCAACAATCCCCGCGTGACCGATATCCTGAAAGCCGTGACCTGGCGGCCCGAGGGCTTTCTGCCCAACAACCGCGCCTATCTGCGGCTGCGCGTGCTGATCCGCAATCTGGACTCCTCTGGCACGGCCCTGACCGCCGAGGACCGCGACACCGCAGTGGAAGAGTTGTGGAAGATCGCGCTTTTGGTGGAAGAAGGCGATCTCGCCTCGGCGCTGGACCGCCTGCACCGCGCCGAGGATCGGCTGAGCGAGGCGATCAGGAACGGCGCCAGTCCGGACGAGATCGACAAGCTGATGCAAGAGTTGCGGCAAGCGATGAACGATTACATCCGGCAGCAGGCCGAAGCGAACGGCCAGCAGCCGCAGGACCCGCAGGCGCAGAACGGCCAGACCATGACGCAGGACCAGCTGCAGGCCATGCTCGACAAGCTGCAGCAACTGATGAAAGAGGGCAAAACCGCCGAGGCGCAGGCGCTGATGGACCAGTTGCGCCAGTTCATGGAGAACATGCGCGTGACCCAAGGCGACCCCGGCAGCCCGGGTCAGGGCAGCCCGGGTCAACAGGCGATGAAGGATCTGGGCCAGGCGCTGAAAGACCAGCAGGGCCTGGCGGACGACAGTTTCAAGGGTCTGCAACAGCAGAACGAAGGCGGCACCGGACAGGACGGCCAGTCGCTCGCCGACCGCCAACAGGCGCTGAAGGACAAACTGGACCAGTTGCAGAAACAAGGCAGCCTGCCCGGCACCGGTAATCCGGATGGGGCGGAAGGTCAAAAGCAGCTGGACCGCGCCGGCAAGGCGATGAAAGACGCGCAGGACGCGCTGCGGCAGGGCGATCTGGGCAAGGCGCTGGACAATCAGGCGCAAGCGATGGACGCGCTGCGCCAGGGCCTGAAAGATTTCGGCCAGGCGATGGCGCAGAACGATCCGGGCAGCAACCAGGGCAACACCGCCACCGCCAACGCCGGCGATCCGCAGGCCGGTATCGACCCGCTCGGCCGGCAACTTGGTTCCGAGGGCCGCATGGGATCAGACGCGAACCTGCTGCAGGGCCCCGACGTCTATCGCCGCGCGCAGGATCTGCTGGACGAAATCCGCAAACGCGCCGGCGAGCAGAGCCGCCCCGCCGAAGAGCGCGGTTATCTGAAGCGGCTGCTGGACCTGTTCTGACGAGCGATGGGCATGAATGCCCATCCTACCGGCCGACGCCGCATTGCTGCATCAAGACCTGGGGCGCTGCCCCAGACCCCGGGAATATTTTTGGCTTCTGTGAAAGGCCAGAGGAGCGGTTTTTGGGGATGCACCCACGCGAAAGGGTCCGTCCCGCCGCCTGCCAGACGCCCATCCCGGCGAGGAAGGGCGGCAAATGTCGCATTCCGGGCCCATTGCCGCATCACCGCGGTGCAAATACCTCCACAGGGGGTTTGGGGGGTGTGAAACCCCCCATTCCGGAGCCGGTTGGCCGAAGGCCAGAGGCGACTTGAAAGCCTTGCGAAGCTCCGCTGCTTTACCCCTGGCCGCCGGTCAACCCGGAGAGCCGCGCGGTGATCGACTTGGCCAGTCCGTCCAGCCAGATCCGCGTGGCATCCACGCCCTCGACATAGGCCGCCATCGGCCCCGCCAGTGTCGGCACGCGTGCCGCGATGATCGGGGCCGCGATGTAAAGCGCCGCCAGCAGGATCACCAGCACCATCACCGTGACAAACCCGCGCCGGAAGCCGCCGGCCCGCGGCGCCTCGTCGTCCGCCAGCGTATCGGCCACCGCGCCCTGATCTACATCGCGCTTCTCGCCCGCCGCGCGCAGCGACGAGTTGATCTCTTCAATTTCCGGCAGAAGTTCGCGCCGCGGGCGCGGCGCTTCAGGCACCGCGGGCGCCTTCACCTCCGGCTCGCCGCGCAGCTTCGAGATTTTGCGCGCCGCCGCTGTCGCCGGGCCGGGTTCGCCCGACAACGGCATTTCGGTCTGAGTTTCGATCCCCCCCGCTTCAGCCTTGCGGGCTTTGGTCTCGCGCTCGGCCTCTTCGCGCAGCACCGCCATCAGGTTCTCGTCCAGGCTTCGCGCCGAGAAAGACGGCGCCGGCACGGCAGGGTCCGGCGCGGTGTTCGGCGCGGTGTTCGGCGGTTCAGCGATTTCTGGCCCGGCGATTTCTGGCCCGGCGATCAGGGGCCCGGCGTCTTGAGGGGCGGCGGGCGGGGGCGCAGGGGGCGCGCTGGACCCGGCATCGGCGGGCGCGGCGCGCGCTGTGGTCCCTGTGGACCCAGTTGGCGCAACCAACACCCTCCCCCGCGCGGGATCGTTAAAAGACGCTTGCGCCAGCCCCGCGGCGGTCCCCACCGGGGG
>JANLQT010000452.1:0-2554 GCA_031368035.1 Rhodobacterales bacterium
GTGGCTTCCATGAAATGCTGGTGGGTCAGAGGTCCAGCCGCAGCCGCACCGCAACGCCAATGACCACCACTGCCATGCCCCAAAGCTGGCGGCGGGTGATCTTCTGGCCCAGCCAGAAGCGCGAGACGCCGGTGGCCAGGATCACCTCGACCAGCGCGAGGGTGCGGACATTGGCGGCGGCGGTCATGGAAAACCCCAGGAACCAGAATTCCGAGGCGAAGGCGCCGAGAAAGCCCGCCAGCAGCGACGAGCGCCAGACCTTGAAGGACGCCGTCAGCGCGGTGCGGTTGAACAGCGCCAGCCAGACCAGCAGCAGCGCGGTTTGCAAGGCGAGGCTGAGTGCGAGGAGGGTGGTGGCGCGGGTCAGATAGCCGCCGGAGGGCAAGGCGAGGATGCCGCCGCGAAAGCCGATGGCCGAGGCGCCAAACAGGCCCGCTGCCGACAGGCCGGTCAGCGCGGCGCTGGCATTGCCCCAGCCCCTGGTGCCGGGGCGGATGGTCATGATCAGGACGCCGGATGTGGCCACTGCGATGGCGGCCAGCATGGCTCCGCTGAGCGGATCGCCGAGGATCAGCGCCGAGGCGAGGGCGACGATCACAGCTTCCGTCTTCAGCCAGGCGGTGGTGACGGCGAAGTTCTGCGACTTCATCGTGACCAGCATCAGGGCTGTCGCGGCGATCTGGGCGAGCGCGCCCGAGGCGGTGAACAGCAGCGCGCGCAGGCCGGGCATCGGGATGGCCTCGCCAGTGACCCACGGGACGAGGGCCAGGAAGATCAGCGCGAAGGGCAGGCCGAACAGGAAGCGGACTTGCGTGGCGCCGAGGGTGCCGATGGTTTTGGTCAGCCCCGATTGCGCGGCGTTGCGACCGGTTTGCGCGGCTGAGGCGATCAGGGTGGTCAGGACCCACAGCATGTCAGGCGCTGCGGATCAGGCGGCCGAGGCCGGACATGCCTTCCGCGATGATCTCGGGCGCAGCGCAGGAAAACGACAGGCGCAGGGTGTTGCCGTTCGACCCGTCGGCAAAGAAGGCGCGGCCGGGGACGAAGGCGACTTTTTCGGTCGCCAGCGAGCGGGTGAGAAGATCGCCAGCGTCGATATGCGCAGGCAGGGTGACCCAGACGAACATGCCGCCTTCGGGGCGGGTCCAGGTGACGCCGGGCGGCATCTCGCGCGCCAATGCCGCCAGCATGGCGTCCCGGCGGGCTGCATAGGTCGTGCGCAGGGTGGCGACATGGGTGTCCATGATCGCCCGCGCCACGGTGTTGGTGACGATCTGGTTGATTGAGGCGCTGTGCAGGTCGGCCGCCTGTTTCATCAGCACCAGACGCTGGATCACCGGGGTTGCCGCGCAGACCCAGCCCAGCCTGAGGCCCGGCGCGAGGGATTTGGAAAACGAGCCGCAATAGATCACCCGGGACGCCTCGATCGAGCCTTCTCGGGCGATGTCCAGTGCCAGCAGTGGCGGCACCGGGGCGCCGTCATAGCGCAGGACCTGATAGGCGGCATCCTCGATCACCGCGATGTCGAGGGCGCGGGCCTGGGTCAGGATCGCTTGCCGGGCGGCGAGGTCGAGTGTCTCGCCGGTGGGATTGGCGAAATCGGGGGACAGGTAGGCGAATTTCACCCGGCCTCCGGCGGCTTCGGCTTTGGTGGCGATTTCGGACGGGGGGCGGTTGTCCTGCGGGTCCAGCCGGTCATAGGCGGGTTCATAGGCGTTGAAGGCCCCGAGCGCGCCCAGATAGGTCGGCCAGGTCACCAGCGCGGTGTCGCCCGGGGACAGCAGCAGCTTGCCAAGGTAGTCCAGCGCTTGCTGGCTGCCCGAGGTGATCAGGATGTGTCGCGCCGTGCAGGGAATGCCCAGCGCGGCCATCTGCCCGGCGATCCATTCACGCAACGGCAGATAGCCTTCCGACACCGAATATTGCAGCGCAGCGGGGTCGGTCAGGGCTTCGGCGAAGGCGTCCTTGTAGGCCGTAGTCGGGAACAGCGCGGGGTCAGGGATGCCGCCGGCGAAGGACAGGATGTCGGGCTGGTCCAGCAGCTTGAGAAGCTCTCGGATTTCGGAGGCCTTCATGCGGCTGGAGCGGCTGGCGAGAAGGTGGGTCCACGGCATGGGCTGCTCCGGAAAAACTGGGCATGACCCTGGAACCGGGGGGCGGGTAAGTCAATATGTATGACCTAAAGCCGGTGCCGCGACCGGCACGGGGTGCGCGGTCGCAGCAAGCGAATTGGCCGGGGTCAGGCGGCGACAGCGAGGATCACGGACGGCTTGGCGGTGACGCCGCCCTTTTGCATCGCGGCGGCCAGATCGGGGTTGTTCAGGAAGGCGTTTGCCGCGTCGACCGAGGGGAAGCGGTGAATGATGACCATCATCAGCGGATTGCTGACGTCGATGAAAACCTCGGCGCCGGTCACGTCGGCTGCGGCGCGGATCGGGGCGGCTTCGTCATAGACGACCTTCCAGGCGGCATAATCTGCGACCGGGTGGCTGATGATGGCGAGGACTTTGCCGAGGTCCTGGGCGCTGGCGGGGCGGCCCATCAGACCCACGGC
>JANLQT010000510.1:0-2344 GCA_031368035.1 Rhodobacterales bacterium
CCTCGGCCCAGGCGAGCGGGCGCGGGCGCTGGCCGGTGCGCGCCCAGATCAGGGGCAGGATGATGACCGGAGAGGTCGCGGACAGCGTGGCGATGATCCCGTTCGCCCCCCGACAGCGCGAAAAGGAACAGCGTCACGCCCCGAAACAGGCCGATCACCGCCGCCGCGCCAGTCAGCGCCAGCACCCGGGCCGAGGGGCGTGTCGGGCTGGGCGGGGCAAGCGGCGTCAGGCTCATCGCCGGCATCGCCAAAGCCGAAGTGCCGACCCGGATCAATGAGGCGAAATAGGGGTCCATCCCGCCCGCCAGAATGGGCCGCGCGAGCAGCGAGCCGGTCGCCCGTCCCAGCCCGGCCAAAAGTCCGAAGCGAAGTCCGGCAAGCAAGGCGCCGCGGATTTGTTCGGACCGGTGCGCCTGTGCCCCGGAGTAGCCCATAATGGCCAGCGCTACCCAGATGACGGTGATGATGATGCCAAGTACCGCTTGCAAATGCAGGGTTTCACCCAGAAACACCCAAGCCAGACCCGCCGCCATCGGGGCATTCAGGGCGAATACCGCCCCGGCCCGGCGCGGACCAAGCCGGCCCACCGCAGCAAAGTTGAACGTATCACCCTGCAATATCCCCGCAAAGCCTGACAGCGGCAGCCGCAGCAGCACCGGGCTGTCCGGCCAGACCGCGCCGCCCAGTAGAAGCACCGGCCCCACGAGCAGAGCGGTGACAAACACCCGCCGCAGCAGGTTGAAATGAAACGGTCCCAGCGCCCGCACCGCATCGGCCGAAAACAGCGCCGAGACCGCCCAGCGGGTGGCGGTCCCAAGCGCCGCAAATTCATGGATCGGAAGGGGCACGACGGCCTTCGGGCTATTTCAGAACATTCATTCGGAAATGGGTCAGGGGGTGCCTCTGGGCTGTCGTCGGGATATTTCCGCCGACGCGAAAGGGCAATGGCGGCGGGAAGCGCCGATGGGCTGCCGCAGGTCTGGACATGGTGGAACCATTTGCGGCAAAGTAATGTTTTGGCAATGGGCTGGAACGGCCAGTCCCTTATCCTTGCAGGAGTATCTCATGGCGACCACCAACACGGCCTCGGCGCAATGGTCCGGCGATCTGAAGACCGGCAAGGGCGCGATTTCGACGCGGTCCTCCACTCTTGTGGCGGCGCCCTATGATTTCCGCAAAAGGTTCGAAGGTGCGCCCGGCACCAATCCGGAAGAGCTGATCGGGGCGGCGCATGCGGCCTGTTTCACGATGGCTTTGTCGGGAGAGCTGGAAAAAGCCGGACTGGTCGCGGAAGATTTGACGACCACCGCCACGGTCACGCTGGATTTCCCGGGCGGCGCCCCGACGGTGACGCTGATCCATCTGGACCTGACGGCGAAGATCCCTGGCGCTGCGGACGCGGCGTTTCAGGCGGCGGCGGCTTCTGCCAAGGCCAACTGCCCGATCTCGCGGCTGCTCAAGACGGAAATCACCCTGACCGCCAAGTTGATCTGAGGTTACCAGTTCGGCCGGTCTTCGCCTTGCGACATGACCGGCCGCCAGCCTGCGCGCATGACCGCGACCAAAGGCTGTGGCGTCAGGATTTCGGCGGGATCGCGGGGCGGGGGGATTGGCGCACCATAGCCGGTGCCGAGACAGGGCAGGGCGTAACCGTCGCCCTGCAGCCAGGCACGATCGTGCCACAGAAAGAACGCGCCCGGCGGCAGATCACCCGGCACAGCGGTCCGGCGCGGGCCGAGCCTTGCTGCGTGCAGCACCGCGTCCATTTCCGCCGCCTTGGCCACGGCGCCGAAGGCCCGGCCCCAGGCAGCGCGGAAGTCGTTGTAGATCGCGCGGCGACATTCGGCGCAGGGGCGGTGACCGGCGGCGCAGGCGACGGCCTCGTCCAGAAAGAACAGCGGCGTCCAGCGGCCCGGCACCGGGAACGGATGCGCGCCGCGCCCGGGCTTTTCGTTTAAGGTGCAGGTGATCCAGGCCTTGGTTGTAGAACGGCGGCGGATCGTGCCTGACGCATCATGCAGGCAGCCCCGGTTGCCCATGAAAGCGCCGCGCGCCGGAACGGGGCCAAACCCTCCGTCCGGTTGCACGCGGTTGGCGCGGGGCATCAGACCATCATTTCCTTGGTCGCGGTCAGCTTCAGCGTGGGGTAATCCCGCTCGATCCGGTCAATGTCCCATTTCAGGCGTGTCAGGAACACCGCGTCCCCGTCGGTGTCCAAGGCGATGTGGCCCTTGTTCACGTTGGTCATCTTTTCCATCTCGGCCTTGGGGCCGGACACCCAGCGGGCCGAGGTGAACTGCGAGGGTTCAAACCGGACAGGCAGGGAATATTCCTCTTCGATCCG
>JANLQT010000536.1:0-1844 GCA_031368035.1 Rhodobacterales bacterium
TCGGTGATCAGGGCCGAGGTCATGCAGCCCGCGCCTTGCGCGGTGGTGACCAGCGCACGGGCCAAGCTTTCCGCATCCTCCAGCGACTTCATGAAGGCCCCAGAGCCGCATTTCACATCCAGAACAAGAGCTTCCAACCCCGCCGCGAGTTTCTTGGACAGGATGGAGGCGGTGATCAGGTCGATCGATTCCACCGTCCCGGTCACATCGCGGATCGCGTAAAGCCGCCGGTCCGCCGGGGCGATTTCTTTCGATGCCGAGACGATGGCGCAGCGGATGTCCTTGATCTGGCGGCGAAGCTGGTCTTCGGACAGGCCGGTGCGAAAGCCGGGAATCGCCTCCAGCTTGTCCAGCGTGCCGCCGGTATGGCCGAGGCCGCGCCCCGAAATCATCGGCACATAGGCGCCGCAGGCCGCCAGCGCCGGGGCCAGCAGCAGCGATACGCAATCGCCGATGCCGCCGGTCGAATGTTTGTCGATCACCGGCCCGTCCAGATCCCAGGCCAGCACGGAGCCTGAATCGCGCATGCCCCGGGTCAGGGCGATGCGGCCCGCCTCGCCCAGACCCTTCAGCAGCACGGCCATGGCAAAGGCGCCGGCCTGTGCGTCGGTGACGGCGCCCGAGGCCAGACCCGCTGCGAACCAGCCCAGATCCTCGGCCGAGGGCACGGTGCCGTCGCGGATGCTTGCGATGATGCTGCGCGCGTCGCTCACGTGCGGGCCATATGCGCTGCGGTGAACACGCCGGGCAATAGGTCGGCGACGGTCATCGTCTTGCTGGCGCCTTCGGTGGTGCAGAGGGTGACTTGCACATCGGGCTTGGCGAACTCCGCGATCTTCTGGCGGCAGCCGCCGCAGGGCGGCACTGGCGAGGGGCTGTCGGCGATCACCAGAATCTCGGCGATTTCAGTCTCCCCTGCCGCGACCATGGCGGCGATGGCCCCGGCTTCGGCGCAGGTGCCTTCGGGGTAGGCGACGTTTTCGACGTTGCAGCCGGTGTAGGTGGCGCCCGAGGCGCTACGGATCGCCGCGCCGACTTGAAAGTGCGAATAGGGGGCGTAGGCGTTCAGGCGGACGTCGGTGGCGAGTTTCAGCAGGGACATCAGGGCTTCCTTGACCGTTCGGGCAAGATTGGGCCTGCTTGGCGCGAGATTCAAGCTTTCGTGCTTGGGGCCGCCGCCGGGGGTTTCACACCCCCGGACCCGCGTGGAGGTATTTGTATCCAAGATGAACGGGTTAGAGGACTTGCGTGGGGACGAGGCCGGGGAGCGAGACTTCCAGCAGTTGCAGGTCTGTGGTCGGGTCGGCGTAGCGGGTGGCGAGGCCGGGCGGGATGACGAAGGCGTCGCCGGGGGAGAGGCGGAAGGGATCCTTGCCCGTGCCTTCAAGGGTCATTTCGCCGGACATGACGAAGGTGAAGAGGATATCTCCCGCGTGGGTGGTCCAGGGGGCCGGGGTGCCGGTGGGGCGCGCGACGAGGACGGAGGCGACACCTTTGGTATTGGCATTGATGGTGGTGTCGCGGGCTTCGAAGCCGGGGATGCGGTGGGGAGCGAAGGTGCCGTCTTTGCCGGTGCTGTGCACGAAACGCTGGCCGTCCCATTCGCGGTCTGGGCGAAGCGTGGGGGTCGGCAGGGTCATCTCGTGGTCGATCTCGGTGATGTGGTCGGCGGGCACGCCGATCTCGATCACCTCGATTCCGCTCCCGGATTCCAGCACCCGGTGGCGGATTTGCGGGGGCTGGATGAAGCAGTCGCCGGCATACAGGCGGCGGATAGGGCCTTGATCTTCATACAGAACATCGACCCAGCCCTTGATGCAGAAGATCAGTTGGAAGCCGACTTT
>JANLQT010000573.1:0-2491 GCA_031368035.1 Rhodobacterales bacterium
TTCGCCGCGGCGCAGCGGCAACTTTTCTTCGGCGGCTGAAAGATTTGCCGCGCCTGCATCCGCGCTGCCTGACAGGTCTGGATGCAGCGCAGCGCCGCCAGAATCACCCAGACGGACCGAGACTCCCGTGACACCGGGAACCGGCGATGGCGCAAGTTGACCCGAACCCCTGCGCAGGGGTTCGTCCGTGACCGACCACCCGCCAAGCCTTGGCCCGATTCATGATTCGGAGCGGCCGACCCTGAAAACCATCGCGGTCGAGACCGGGCTGGCGATCGCCACGGTCAGCCGGGCCCTGAAGAACGCCCCCGACATCGGCGAAGAGACCAAGAAACGTGTGCGCGAGACGGCGGCGCGGCTGGGCTACCGCCCGAACCGTGCCGGCGTGCGCCTGCGCACCGGCAAGACCAATGTCATCGCGCTGGTGCTGGCCGCCGAGCGGGACGTGATGAACAACACCAGCCAACTGATCTATTCCATCGCCAAAACCCTGCGCGGCACCGCCTATCATCTGGTCGTCATGCCCTATTTTGCCGATCAGGACCCGATGGACCCGATCCGGTATCTGGTGGAAACCGAAAGCGCCGACGGCATCATCCTGAACCAGACCCAGCCCGAGGACTCGCGTGTCCGCTATCTGGCCGAGCATCACTTTCCCTTCGCCACGCACGGCCGCACCCGGCTTGGCTATGACGATCAAAGCTTTGACTATGACAACGAAGCCTATGCCCGACTTTGCATACGCGAGTTGCAGGCCAGGGGCCGGCGCCGCGTGCTGCTTCTCGTCCCGCCAATGGATCAGATGTACTCGCAGCACATCGTGGACGGCGCCGTCTCAGAGGCGCAGTTCCTGGGCTTGTCCGTCGAGGTCATGGACGAGGTGAGTTCGGACAGCCCGGCCGACGCCATCGAGGCGGCGATGCAGCGCCGCTTCAGTAGGGAGCCAAGGCCGGATGCCGTCCTGTCCGCTTCAACCACCGGAGCCATGGCGGCCACGACCGGGGCCGAGTCGCAGGGGCTGGTGCTGGGCAAAGATTTCGATCTGGTCGCAAAAGAGGCGATCCCGTTCTTGCACCGCTTTCGTAAGGCGATGATCGTGGTGCATGAAGATGTGAACCGCGCCGGGGATTCGCTGGCACGGGCAGTCGTGGCGGCCATCGAGGGCCGCACGCTGGAAGAAGGTCTGCGGCTTGAAGTGCCGGCGCATGTCGAGCCCGGTCCGGTCTGATCCGGATCAGGATGAGAATAGGGGAGGTTTGCGATGAAGACGATGAAGGGTCCGGGGCTGTTTTTGGCACAGTTCGCCGGGGATGCGGCACCGTTCAATTCCTGGGACGGCATCACCCGCTGGGCCGCCGATTGCGGCTATGTGGGCGTGCAGATCCCCAGTGGGGACGCGCGGCTGTTCGATCTGGACAAGGCATCCAGTTCCAAGACTTACTGCGACGAGATCGCCGGAGTTGCTGCCGCGAATGGCGTGACGATCACCGAGTTATCCACCCATCTGCAGGGCCAGCTTGTCGCCGTGCATCCGGCCTATGACACGCAGTTCGACGGCTTTGCCGCCCCGTCCGTGCGCGGCAATCCCAAGGCGCGTCAGGAATGGGCGACCGATCAGGTGAAAAAGGCGCTGAGCGCGTCCAAGCACCTTGGGCTGACCGAACATGCGACCTTCTCGGGCGCACTGGCCTGGCCCTATCTTTACCCTTGGCCGCAGCGCCCGGCGGGTCTGGTGGAAGAGGCGTTTGACGAGCTTGCCCGCCGCTGGACGCCGCTATTGAACCACGCGGAAGACTGCGGGGTCGATGTGGCCTATGAGATTCACCCCGGCGAGGACCTGCATGACGGCGTGACCTTCGAGATGTTCCTGGAACGGGTGAAGAACCACCCCCGCGCCAACATGCTGTATGACCCCAGCCATTATGTGCTTCAGGCGCTGAATTATATCGACCACATCGACATCTATCACGAACGGATCAAGATGTTCCATGTGAAGGACGCCGAGTTGAACCCGACCGGCCGGCAGGGCGTCTATGGCGGATTCCAGCCCTGGATCAACCGCGCGGGGCGGTTCCGCTCTCCGGGGGACGGGCAGGTGGACTTCGCCGGCATCTTCTCGAAATTTGCGCAGTATGGCTTTGCCGGCTGGGCGGTGGTGGAGTGGGAATGCTGCCTGAAGCACCCCGAGGACGGGGCGCGCGAGGGGGCGGAGTTCGTCAAGCAGCACATCATCCGGGTGACGGAAAAGGCGTTTGACGATTTCGCCGATGCCGGGACGGACCGGGCGGCGAACCGCAAGATGCTGGGGCTGGGCTGAGACCTCGGGGTGGGCTGAAAGGTTGGACTGGGGGCCAGCCCCCAGGCCCCCGGAGGTATTTTTTCCAAGATGAAATGCGAAGAGGTTTGAAATGGCCATAACGGCAGCACATGTGGCGCGGGCTCCGCGCATTCGGCTTGGGATGGTGGGCGGAGGGCGCGGGGCGTTTATCGG
>JANLQT010000583.1:0-1650 GCA_031368035.1 Rhodobacterales bacterium
GCCCGCCTTTGGAGGCGGGCCTTGCCTACGCCCATGGACAGCCGCATGCGGCGCCCAAAGTCTGCCCGAACGGCCCCGGTTTTCCGGGCCCGGCACGCCTGCCTGATCGGTATTTCGCGGTGTCCAAACATACTCCGGCCCCCCCGATATGTATCAGCCCGCCCCATCTGGTCAGGCCACCGGCTTGGAGGCGGATCGAAATTCTGCCCCGCAGATCGAGCATAACGCGCATAAGAAGCGACCATAAGACTGTCATCACCCGGTCGGAACGTCCTGTTCGCCGCCGCGATGCTGGCGCTTTCCGCAGCCGCTTTCCGCAGCCGCGTCCCGCAGCCGCCGGTGCCTCTATCATCGCCTATGCGTCTGACCTTGTGGTCGGGCAGTTTGTCAGCGAGGCGACTGTCATCAATCCGGCAGGTCGGCCGCTGGACGGGGCTTCCTGCCGGGGCTGAAGCTGTATGCCGGTGACACGTTCTCGATGTTCCAAGGCGATGGCATCGCCCCCTCGGTCTTGGTGACGCTGTCCTGTCTGACCCTTGCACCCGCACCGATCCCGCGTCCTTCTGCGCGCCGCGCTTCTGGGGATGGGCCTCAATGCGACCCGCAAGCGAAGGCTTCTAGCCGGGACTTTGCCAGCCTTCGACCCGCCATTCGCCCGCGCATCCCCGGCCTGTGGCAGATTTCAGCGCCAAACCTGTCCGAATTTGCCGACCGCAGCCGGTTTGATGCCGAATACTGGCGCGGCCTGTCGCTGGCGGCGGACCTTCGCATTCTGTGGCGCACCATCGGCGTGGTCCTGCGCAGCACGGGCTGCTAAGCGCGCGCATCCGAAAACGACCGTGGCAAGCTCTGGAACCTCCCGCGAAAATGTCCGACATTGCAACGGCTGGCATGTCAGTTGCTGATTCCCGGCGGATAATTCCCGGACGATCTCATGGCTTCCCGATCCTTTCCGACCCGCCGCCCGCTAGAGGTGATGGCCGCCGCTGACGCCACAAGCTGGCGCATCGGGCTGACGACGATCTGGCGGATCACCAGGCTCGCCGGGACGACGCCCTGGGCCGCGGGCATCGCCGTGGTCTCGACCATCATCGCGGCCCTGATGCAACTGGCCATCCCCCGGCTTCTGGGTCAGGCGATTGACCAGACCCAGGTCCTGGCCCAGGCCGATTCCAGTGCGGCGCGGCAGGCGCTGATGATGACGGCGCTGCTGGTGCTGGGGGTCTCGGGCCTGCGCGGGGTCTTCACCACGTTCCAGAACTACTTTTCCGAGGCGGTCAACCACACCACCGGCGTTGACCTGCGAATGCAATATTACGCCCAGGTCCAGCGGCTCAGCTTCGGCTTCCACGATTCCGTCCATTCCGGCGATCTGATCACCCTTGGGCTTCTCGACCTTGAAGGCGCGCGGCAGTTCTTCTCGACCGGCCTTGTCCGTCTGGTGCTGCTGACCTTCCTGATCGGCCTTGGCGGCGTGATGCTGTTTCGCACCGACCCCGTGCTGGCGCTGACGGCGCTGTCCTTCGTGCCGGTGGTGGGCTGGTTCTCGTCCGTCTCGCAACTCCGCCTCCGCCTGACCTGGCGGACCTTGCAGGAAAAGATGACGATCCTGTCCCGCGTGATGGAGGAAAACCTCGGCGGCATCCGCGT
>JANLQT010000646.1:0-3915 GCA_031368035.1 Rhodobacterales bacterium
AAGGGCTGGATGGGCGGATTCTGGGCGAGGGGCGGCTGGGCCAGAACCGGGGGATGCGAGCGGTGCGCCTGTCCGAGCGCGTCTCGGCTGCGAGCAGCAGGCCGGGCGCCGCGGGGCCGGTTGTCGCAGCGCCGGTGGCGGTGGTGCCTGGGACGGAGCGGTTGCCAGAGCCGGTGCGCGCGGCGGTATGAGGGGGCGCAATACCCCGTTGGGCCGGGAGCCCGTAGGACGGGTGATGCGCCCATCATTTCCGAAGCGCCGGGTGGTTCGGAGGCAAGATGCGGCGGGCGGCAAGAGTTCCGGCACGGCGGAATCGTCGAGCCGTGATGGGCGGATCACCCAACGTGCGGGAATGCGGGGACGTGATGGGTGAATCACCCATCCTACGGGATAGGCGATTGCGCGTGGAGGGATGTCGCGGGGTTTCATGTGCTGCGGTGTTGGTAGGATGGGTGATTCACCCATCATCCCGGCACAATGTCACCCCCGCGCCCGGGCCTCGATCAGGGGAATCAGCGGGGTCAGGTTGTAGCCGAATTTGGCCGGCGTGCCGACAAGGTCTTCCAGCGGCAATGCGCCGGCGTTCATCAGCGCCCAGACACACGAGCAGCGGTTGCCCGAGGCGCAATAGGCGAACACCGGCCCGGTGGCGGCCGCGACGGCGGCGCGCTGAATGTCGATCACCTTGTCGGTGAACTGGCCCGGCGTCACCGGGTTCACCACAAAAACCAGCCCCAAAGCCTCGGCCGCCATGCGCATCCGTTCGGTCTGCAGCGTCTCGGGAATTTCGCCATCTGGGCGGTTGTCTATCACCGTGGTGTATCCCGCCGCCTTGATGGCAGTCAGATCAGACGGGTCGATCTGCGGCGACACGGCATAGCTGGGCGTCAGGGCGCGGATGTCCATGGAGCTTCTCTTCGTTGTTATGCCGTCAATCCAGATGCGGACGCGGGGTGCGAGAACCATACCCGCCAGCATCGCCAAAAGAAAGACCAGCCCGCCCATGCCGCCCCAGGACAGCGAGGCCAGCGCGGGTCCGGGGCAAAGGCCCGCCAGCGCCCAGCCAAAGCCGAACAGCACCGCACCGATCACCAGGTTGGGACCGACCTCGCGCTTGGGCTTTTCGGGGAAGGCGCCGCCGAACACCGGGTGGAACATCCGCGCTGAAACCTGCCAAGCGACCGCCATCGGCAGGATCGCCCCGCCCATCACGAAGGCCAGCGTCGGGTCCCAGTCGCCGAAGACGTCCAGCCAGCCTTGCACTTTGGTTGTGTCGGTCATGCCGGAAATCGACAGGCCCGCGCCGAACACCGCGCCGGAACCCAGCGCCAGGGCCAGTCGCTTCAAAGTCTGGGCCATTTCAGATCACCCCCAGCACATGGCGCATCAGCGCCAGCATGATCCCGCCGGCCAGGATGTAGAACACCGTGGCCACAATGCCGCGCAGCGACAGCCGCGAGATGCCGCAGACCCCGTGCCCCGAGGTGCAGCCGTTGGACAACCGCGTGCCAAGCCCGACCAGCAGGCCCGCCGCGATGATGACGGCATAGTTCGAGGTGATATGCGTCTCGGTCGCCCACAACCGGGGCACGATCAGCGCCGGGAGCAGCACGCAGCCTGCGATGAAGGCCGCCCGCTCGCCCCAGTCGCCCCAGCCGGACCGGTCCACCAGCCCGCCGACGATGCCGGACACCCCCATGATCTTGCCGTTGAACAGCAGGTACAGAACGGCGGCGCTGCCGATCAGCAGGCCGCCGAGAAAGCCGTAAATCCAGTCGATGGGCATTCGTCCCCCTTGCCGGGCGGTGTCAGAGCCCGTTGATCGGCACTTTCAGATAGGAAATGCCGTTGTCTTCGGGCTCGGGCATCTTGCCCGCGCGCATGTTCACTTGCAGCGATGGCACGATCAGGCGCGGCATGGCAAGGGTGGCGTCGCGGGTCTGGCGCAGGGCAACGAAATCTTCCTTTGACCGGCCCGCGCCGACATGCACGTTCTTCGCCTTCTGCACCCCCACCGTGGTTTCCCAAGCATAGGTCTCGCGCCCCGGGGCCATGTAGTCATGGCCGACGAAGATGCGGGTCTCTTCGGGCAGGGCGAGGATCTTCTGCACCGATTCGAACATCACGCCGGCGGATCCGCCCGGAAAGTCGCAGCGCGCCGTGCCGAAATCAGGCATGAACAGTGTGTCACCGACAAAGGCGGCATCGCCGATCACATAGGTCAGGCAAGCAGGCGTATGGCCCGGGGTGTGCAGAACTTCTCCGCGAAGTTGGCCGATCATGAAGACATCGCCTTCTTTGAACAGCTTGTCGAACTGGCTGCCGTCGCGGCGGAATCTGGTGCCTTCGTTGAAGACCTTGCCGAAGGTTTCCTGCACCATCGTGATGCGTTCTCCTATGCCGATCAGCCCGCCGAGCCGTTCCTGAAGATAGGGCGCGGCGGACAGATGGTCGGCATGGACATGGGTTTCCAGCACCCATTCCAGCCGCAAGCCATGGGTCGTGATGAACCCGACCACCGCATCCGCCGCACGGGTGTCGGTGCGGCCCGAGGCATAGTCGAAATCCAGCACCGAATCGATCACGGCGCAGGCGCGCCCCTCGGGTTCGGCCACGACATAGCTGACGGTGTTGGTGGCCTCGTCAAAGAAGGCAAAGGCGCGGGGGCGCATCGGGGATGTCATGGCTGTGGTCCTTTCGCAAGTTCGGGTGATCGGATCGGGCATGGGTTGGGGGCATGGGCTAGGGGCATTGGTTCGGGTATTGGTTCGCGTGCTGGTTCGGGGCATTGGCTCAGGCGTAATATATTCATTTAGTTGAATGTTAAAAACCCCTGCGGCAAGATGTCTTTTGGGTTCAACCTGGGTTGACCTGCATCAAGTCTTGTCGCCGCAGGACAGGTTAGGCTGTCGCGATGGAGGAAGCATAGCATGACCAGCATCAAACACCGCAAGGCCGCGCTTGAGTCGCGTCTGGCCGATCTGAAAACCCGCATGGGCGCCATCGAGCAGGAACTGGAGTCGCATCAGGACCAGGACTGGGAAGAGATGGCAACCGAGCGCGAGGGCGATGAGGTGCTGGAGGGGATGGGCCTTTCGGCGCAGGCCGAGGTGCGCGCGATCAACGCGGCGCTGGGACGCATCGCTTCGGGGGACTATGGCTTTTGCGTCAAATGCGGCACCAAGATCGCTGAAGAGCGGCTGGACCTGCTGCCCTATGCGCCCCTGTGCCAGGACTGCGCGGCATGAGCAGCGCACAGGACGACCCCAAGCCGGACTTGCCCAAGCCGGACCTGACCAAATTGGTCGGTCTTGCCGGTGAATGGGTGGAAGCGGTGGAGGCCGCGGCGGCCAGCATGCTCGCCGCCGAAATGGCGGCCGCCCAAGCCGTGTTGGCGCCGCATGTCGATCTGACGCCCGAACAAAAGGTCGCGCGGGATCTGGCGGCGGACGCAAAGGCCGAAGACGACTTTGACAACATGCCGCTTTGACGGCCTGACGGCGGGATTCGCATTGCCAAGCCGGACCTTGCGCGCTTTCATGCGGGCAGGCGGGGGATCGGTGTGGAACAGGCAGCCCAAGATGTGAAGAACGGCACCGTCCGGCAGCAACGCCGGGGCGGCGTTCTGGTGCTGGTGCTGGATCACCCGCCGGCCAATGCCCTGACATTGGAGCTGGTCGCAGACCTGTCGCAGGCGCTGGATGCGGCGCAGGAGCCGGGCGTGACCTCGGTGATGCTGATCGGCGCGGGCCGGGGGTTTTCCGCCGGGATGGACCCAAGCGTGTTCGGCGCCCCGCCTGGCGCTGCGGCGTTGGCCGCGCTGGCACGGCGGATCGAGGGCTTTGCCAAGCCAGTGGTGGCGGTGCTGCATGGCGCCTGTCTGGGTGCGGGGCTGGAACTGGCGCTGGCCTGTCA
>JANLQT010000607.1:0-7027 GCA_031368035.1 Rhodobacterales bacterium
GCCGTGACAAGCTCGATCTCGCCCACCGGCGCTTGCGTCATGATCCCCCGGCCGAGAATCGAGCCCAGGGTGCCATGCACTTCCAGCCCGGTGCCGGCAAAGGCATGGGTGAAGCTTTCATGGCAGAACACCTGCGCGCCCGAGGGCATCGCCCAGACCGACATGCAACTGTCCTCGACCCCCTGCCCCATGCCCGAGACGGCGGCTTGCGCCACGACCTGGGCCGGGTCCTCGCCGAAGTGGAACCGCACCGTGTCGGCGCCATGCACGGTGATGTCGGGGATCACCCCGCCACCCGCCGCGGCGTCATTGATGCGCCAGCCTTGCAGGAAGGGCGGCAGAAACACCGCGTGATGGACGCGCATCGACAGGACCTTGCCGATGCGGCCACCGGTAATCAGGGCGCGAATGGCGCGGTGGCTGCCCGAGCAGCGCAGGTGATGGTTGGTGGCGAAGGTCACACCCTTGGCCTTGGCCGCCTGCACCATGGTGACCGCATCGGCCACGCTCATCGCCAGCGGCTTTTCGCAGATGACATGCTTGCCGGCGGCGATGGCCGCCATGGCCTGCGGGAAGTGCTTTTCATTGGTCGAGGAGACATAGACCGCCTTAACGCTGGCATCACCCAGCGCCGCGGCGAGGTCCGTGGTCACCCGCCCGCCATGCTTGGCGGCGAAGTCGGCGCCCAACTGTTCGGACCCGCTGACCACCCAGGCGATCTCTCCGCCATTGGCCTTGATCGCGCCCACCATGTGCTGCGCCGCAATCGTGCTGGCACCAACGAGAACCCACCGCATCTTTGATTCCCCCAGGAATTTGTAACGTTCCAAAAGATTAAACTGGATCGTTCCAAATTGTCAACGCCCCCCTTGGCGCGCGTCGCGTTTGACGCGCGCCAAGGGGTGGGCAAACCTTTCCACTTCGTAAAAACGGAATCGCAAGCCCTTGATTTGGTTGGTCCGAAAAAAGTGTCCACGCGCGGACAGGTTTCTCAGTCTCGCCGCAGAATACCCTGAACGGCGGTGCAGTCCCGCCAGGGCACCGAGCAGCCCGGGTCGAAGATCACCTCCCGCCCCTCTTGCAGCAGCGCCTGATAGCGGCGGTATTCCTCGGCATTGTTGAAATGCTGACCCCGCGCGACTTCGGCCCGGACCTTGCCGGCAAATTCCGCGTTGTACTTGAAATGCGCGAAGATCAGCTCGCGCGCGGCCAGCCTCGTGTCCCCGACATAATGCAGCCCCGCCGACAGCCGCATCCAGGGCTGATATTTGAGCAGCGCCACCTTCTGCGCGACAAAAAGTTCCGGCCGCCAGCCGGGGATCAGCCGGTGCCGCAGGGCCGAGGTCCAGGTCGGCTGATCCCCGAACGGACCCCGGCCGGGCCAGTCGGTCCGGAACGGCACGCGGTCGCAGAACCCCGCTTCGGAAAAGGGTCCACCCGCTTCAAAGGTCGCTCCCGACAGGGGGCCGGCAGGATACATGTCCAACATGAAAAGCCGCACCGCATCGACATCGCCAAACCCGGCCAAAGTCTCCGCCAAGGGCACTCCTGCCTCGGCGACCAACAATTCGTCGGCGTCCGCAACCAGGCTCCATCGCCCCACCCGCAGATTTGACAGGATCGCCTGCTGCCAGGCCACGCCATACTGCGAGACCCGATACTCGCTATCGACCGAAAACGTCACGACGTCGGGCTGCGCCAGCAGGTAGTCCAATGTGCCATCATCGGACAGATTGTCGGCGATCAGAAATACCCTGACGCCCATGTTCCGGTAGTGCGCGAGAAAATGCGGCAACATGAACATCTCGTTGCGCATCGTACTTACCACCGCCAGAGCGCCCGAATTCAGCTCCTGCAACTTGGAGACCGGACTGACCAGCTCAAGCACGTTGGTATTGTAGCCCAAGCCCGGCGCAGCATAACTGGGCCAGATTTTTGGTGGCCAAAGTGTCGGCCTAGTCAGCATTTCGGCAGCCAAGACCTGGCTTTCCACCCGGTCCAGATGAACAAGCTTGATGCCCGAGACGAGCGACGGCAGGAAAGTATTTGACCACAGTGACACCGGCGTAGCTCCCTTGTGGCCCCGGCGTTGGATGGCAACAAGATGGTCCTCGTCGGCAGGTTCGATACCGGACAGCACCAGCAGATCGCCGACCAGCTTGTCCTCCATGAACGAGGCCTGGATCAGCCGCTGCCCTTCAGGCGAGGCGGCCTGTTCGGTCAACGCCGTCAGCGCCTGCCGCGACAGGACGTAGCCTGACCCGCCATCGCAATAGGTCGAAGGCTCGGGCGATTTGTCCAGTTCAAGCCGCCCTCGGGCCGAGGTGGATTTCGCCTGATGCCAGGCGCGGTCCATCTGACCGGGCTCGCGCCTCAGCTTGCGGCCGTAGTAGGCAAATTTGCGCCAGCTTTGGGCGTGGAAGAAGGACTCGGCGTCCAGAAAGCAATCGTCGTCGATCTTCAGCACATGCGCGGCGCTGGTGTGCGCCGCAGCCCAGGCAAACGCCGCCAGAACCTTTTGCGGCAACCCTTCGTAATCGTCCGCGCAGTCCAGATGCAACACATGCCCATCAACGCGCGCCGGGCCAGATGCGCCGCCCACCACCACCAGCCAAGGGACGCCAAAATCGGCCAGCCGGTCCAGCCACGCCGCCTGAAGCGCCGGGATCCGGCTGCCAAGATAGGGCGCGCAGGAAATGACCAGGACAAGCGCGTCAAACAGCGGCGGAGCGGTCAGCTCCGGAGCCGCCGTCGGCAACGGCGGAGGCGGTTCGGACGGGGCGAGGCTCTCCAGCAATCCCCGCGCGAAAGGCGCGTCGCCATTGTGCGCGATCAGGGCCGCGAGGGCATTTTGCACCGGAAGACTTTGCGTGAGCACGATCTGCGCTTCGCCCGTCTGCGCAGACCAAAGGCGCTGGATACGGTCCAAAAGGTCCGGAATGGTCGCCGATCTTCCCTGCCGCAGTAGCCCATCGTAAAGAGCAATGGCCAGCGCAAGGCCAAGGCCGCGATCTTGCGCGAGCGTTCCCATATCGCCGAACAATCTATCAAGCATCTCGGCATCTGGTGCAGTAACACGCGCCAGAAGGCCCGCGATGTGCTGGCTGACTTCGGCCTGAAGCCGGTGCAGCGGCGCATGTGCCAGACCCCAATGGGCGGAGGCAACCGTCTGACGCAGCAACGGCATAAGGTCACGCGTCAAATCCGGCGGCAGCAACGGCGGATCGGCGGGGAAGGCCAAGGCGCGCAACGCGTTGATGCCAAGCCCTTCGGGCTGGGCAATCAAGTGCCCGGTCAGGGCGGCAGCGTCGGGCGCTGGCAGGGACAGCCCCAGCGGCCCCAGCAGTTCTCGCCGCATCCTAGGTGCATCCACGGCCCCCAGCCAAGCGAACAGCGCAAAGGCGGCGTCGAGTGCGTGCGGTGGCACCGGTTCGCCCTGCATCCGGCGCGCGATGGTCTGGAATGCGTTGCGCGCGGCAGAAAGCGTGGGGTGCAAGGGCAGATGCCCTGCGGCCACGGCCTGATCCAGCAGAGCCCAGAATCCAGGCGACAAGCCCTGCACTTTCAGCGCCACTTCGATCAGGCGCTGCTCCATCCAGTCGGGCAGACGCGGGGCGCAGGCCAGAAGCCGGATCATCGCGCCCATCAGGTGCACGCAACTTGCCCGGCCCCAGTAATCCGCAGACCGCCGGGTCAAAAGGTCGAGGAACGGATAGATCAACTCCTCTCGGCGCGGCAGCGTGGCTGCCGGGTCGCAAATGCGCGCGACGACCCAGGCCACGGAGGCGGTCGAAATCCAGGATTTGTCATCGGCGGCCACTTGGGAGAAGACGTCGCGCAGCCTGCCGATCTGCCCGGACGCGAGCAGGAACGGCAGATGGATCGACCGCTGCCAGCCCGTCCCAACCTCGGTTACCGCGGCAACACCATCGGCGGCGGCTTTGGCGTAAAGGACTTCGAACCGCCCTTCGGCGCAGTAAAGATCGGTCAGCTGGAGGTAAAGCTGCCGCCGCGCGCCAAGGGTCAACATCGGCAGGTTGTCCAGCAGCGCGGCGATGTCCCGGGAAGGATCGGCGCGAAAGGCAGCGGAGATATCCTGAAACGCCTGATCGGCCAGAACGCCGTCCAGCGCCGGCGGCACGGGCGGCGGCAAAGGGTCCGGACCGGGCAGCAGGGCCTGAAGGCCGCTGGCGCTGGCAATCTTGCGCAGCGCCGTCTTGGCCGGTGTGGACAGGTCCGGCCAGAAGCCGCCGTGATGGACATGCTCCAGCGCCAGAATGGCGGTCCGGGTTGCGGAGGTGATCCCTGGTTGCTGCAAGACAAGGTCCAGCGCCACAGCGAAGTCCGCCCGCGGCAGCACAAGGGGGGCGCCGCATTCGTTGCCATTGGCGCGCAGGTGCAAGATCAGCGGCGCTGCCGGCGGCAGACCGGCCCAGACCCGGCCCGGCAGTTCTGCCTGGGCCGCCACCGGGGCGATGCCGCTTTGACCAAGGGGGGCGAGGTCGGGATTTGGCCGGCAGAGCAACAGCGGGGGTTCAGTCGTTCCCTCCACCTCGAGCGTCAGCACCTGCCGCGCCAGTGCCGGGTCGAGCCCCCAGCCCGCAAGGCCGAAGGGCGCCATATGCACCAGGCCGCCAAGTCCGCGCCGCGCCAGGTTTGCAGCGCCCCCCAGCACGAAACTGAACGGATCAAACCCGCCGGTCACCTCTTGCCAGCCAATCGCAGGCAGACCGGGAACGTCGGCAGCCGTCAGGTCAAACAGCACCTGCCCATTCAGCGTGACTTGCGCCCCGTCCCCGCCAAATCGAAACGCCGCCGCGTTTGGCCCGGGCCGGATGCGGACCGGCACGGGCCGTTCGGCCTGCCAAACGCCGCCGATGCGCCGGTTGAACACCGCTATCGCCTGATCGGCGCGCAGCGAGACATGCAGAAGGATATCCGCACGGGCCGCATCGAAGAACGAGATATTGGCGTAGGGGACAGCCGCGAAATCCGCGAGAAGGTCCAGCGCCCCGTCGTCCGCCCCATGAAATTCGAACATTGTTCCTCCGCGCCGCGGGCCTTGCGGCAATAAGACCAAACTGGTGGGCCGCTACAAGTCGGCAAACCGCTGACGACAGGTCATGGCAAGTCGCCGTTGCCGCCCAGAAAGCCGCGGAACGCGCCCGACATGTAAGGGTCAAATCCCTGCGCCGCATCCGGCACCTCTGACGACAGCGCACGCCAAAGGTCCCGCGCCTGCCAGCCCCAGTCCGATCTGGCGCCGGGCGTTGCGAAGGCGGCAAAGTGCAGACGCTCCCAGATCGCCCGGGTCAGCAAGCGCAGCGCGCCTTCGGCGTCAAGCCAGTCCGGTGGCAGGCTGGCAACCATCGCCTGCACATCGGCAAGAAGTGCCTGGGGTTCCGGCGGCGGTCCGCGCCAGAAGCCACGCGCCTCGGCGCTATCGCCCAGCACCACGTCCGCGCCCGGCAAACGCAGGCACGTCCCGCTTGCCGCCATTTGCAGCACCATTTGCCAGGTTTGCAGCGCATGGAGCGGAAAGCGCAGGTCGTGGGCCAGCAGAAACGCCCGGCGGAACATCTTGGCCGACGGCAGGGAATGCAGCGCCAGCGCGGCCTCTGGCCCAAGCCTTGGCCCAACTGCGGCAAAAGGCACGTCATCATGCACGCCGCCATGCCGGGGGCCATCGGCGGCGCCAATGCGGAAGGCGGAAAAGCCCATGTCCGCATCTGTCGCCATCATCGCCTCCAGCCAGGTGCCCAAGCTGACCGGAAGCAGCAGATCACCCGCATCCAGAAACACCACGAAATCCGCATTTGCCGCCGCCAGCCCCCGGTTGCGCGCATCAGCCACCCGCTGGGCCGGCGTGCTTTGCACCATGTCCTGCCGGACATCGGGCCCAAGGATGGTCACGCGCCGGTCCATCCCGGCGGCTTCGGCAGCCCAGGCCAGCGCCGAGACCTTTGCCAGGCCGTCCGAGACCACAGCCACATCAAAATCCGCCAACTTTTGCCGGGCAAGGCTGGCAAGGCTTGCGCGCAGGGGTTCGAACCGTCCGTCGCTGGGCAGGATGACGCACAGCGCCCGGCGGCCCAGCAAGGCGCGGTCAAAGCGGCCCAAATCGGGCGCTTGCGCCAGCTCTGCCTGCCAGTCGATGCCCTGAGCCGCAAAATAGGCGCGGGCACGGTCTGCAAAACGCGCCATGCGCGCCGGGTCGGTGATCACTGCGCCGCGCTCGCGCACCAAACGGACGGCGATCAGGGCCATGGCTTCGTCGCGCCCTTCGCGGTCCGGGACCTCTGCCAGAAGGCCGTGCAGCCGGTCAAGGACTGCGAACTGTTCAAAGACCCGCTCGCTGCCGTCGCGGGTGATCTGGCCGGTGCGGCCGACCGTGTTCAGATACAGGGCTTCCGGCACATGCAGCAATGTGCTGGCACGCGCGGCAACCTGCCAGAAGAACGCGTGGTCTTCGTAATAGGTGCCCACATCAAAGGTCAGCCCGGCGATCAGCTCGGCCCGGTAAAGCTTGTTCCAGGCACTGGGGAAATGTTGCACCACATCCCGCCAATCGCTGAGATCATAGGCGACCGGCCCTGCACCTGGGTTCAGAACCGGCGCCGCGTGGACCGCGGAATGGGTGGATCCTGTCTCGCGGCCCACCGGCACATAGGACAGCCCGCAGGCCGCCCAGTCCGCGCCGGAAGCGGTCAGCGCGCCCAGCATCCGTTCCAGAAATGCCGGGGCAAAACGGTCATCGCCGTCCAGAAAGGCGATGAAGCGGCCCTTGGCCAGCACCAGCCCGATGTTGCGGGCCGCCGACAGCCCGCCGTTGGGGCCGGCGAACACGTGGAACCGCGTGTCCCCTGCAATCGCATCGGCAATGCGGGCCTGACTGTCGTCGGTGGAGCCATCATCAATGATGATCGCCTCGAACCCCGGAAAGGTTTGCGCTTTCAGGCTGGCAAGGCAGGGACCGACGAAGGCGGCCACATTGTAGACCGGCACAATGACCGTGATCAGGGGGGGC
>JANLQT010000628.1:0-1875 GCA_031368035.1 Rhodobacterales bacterium
CAAACCACGCCGCCCAAAGCCCGGCCCTGCCCGTCGATGTGCTTGGTGGTGGAATAAACGATCACATCCGCGCCCTGATCGACAGCGCGGCTGAAGATCGGCGTGGCAAAGACGTTGTCCACGATCACCAACGCGCCCACCGCATGGGCGATCTGCGACACCGCGCGAATGTCCACCAATTCCAGCGTCGGGTTCGACATGCTCTCGAAGAACACCGCCTTGGTGCCCGGCTGCACCGCCGCTTTCCACTGCGCCAGATCGGCGCCGTCCACAAACGTCACCTTCACGCCAAACCGCGTCAGCACCTCTTCCAGCACATACAGGCACGACCCGAACAACGCGCGAGACGACACCACATGGTCCCCCGCCCGCAACATCGAGGTCAGCGCGCCGCTGACCGCCGCCATGCCGCTGGCGGTGGCAAAGGCGTCCTCGGTCCCCTCCAGGCCCGCGATGCGCTCTTCGAACATCCGCGTGGTGGGGTTGCCATAGCGGGCATAGATGAACTCGTCATCGCCGGCCTTGATGAACCGTGCCTCGGCGCTTTCGGCGTCGGGATAGGCAAAGCCCTGCGTCAGGAAGATCGCCTCGGCCATTTCGCCATATTGGCTGCGGCGGCTGCCTTCATGCACAAGCTTCGTGCGGGTCTTCCAGTCTTTCGTCGTCATCGCGCAGCCTCTCGGGCAAAACAAAACCCCGAACGCCAGAGGGTTCGGGGTTGTGAGACGCCCTGACCTCTTTAGCGGATTTTTTAACGTGGCCCGCAATCGGGTTCAAAACGCCACGAAGGGCGGCATAACCTGCCGCCGCACCAAGGTCAAGGATCAGCCTGGATCAGACATGCGTAAGCGGATGCGCGGTGCGGATCAGCGCCAGCGACATGCGCTGGCTGATCTGTGGCAGGAAGGCGAAGAACACCAGCCACGCGCCCAAGCCCGCCGTGGCGATCAGCGTCTCGTTCAGCAGCATCATCGTCAGGTTGTAAACCACCATCATCCGCGCCAACACGATCGCCGGCCCCTTGAACCACTTGCGCGAGAACTGGAAGTTCAGCGCGCCCGGCTCTCCCGACAGCACATCGGCAAGATACACCAGCGTCATCGCGCCGAAATAGACGCTCAGGAACCGCTGGCACCAGATCGGCTCGCCTGACCAGATCAGCAGCGCCATGCAGCCCGGCCCGGTCATCAGCACGACAATGGCCGCCGTGCGCGGGGCGACCCGGGTGGACAGTTTGCGAATGACCCGGTCCGCGCCCAGCGCAAAGCGCAAAGCCATGGCAATGACGAAGGTCAGCATGAAGGCGGCCCGGCTGTCGCCCGAGGCGACTTGTGCCAAGGGCCACACCACAGCCACCAGCAGCGGCATGAACACCAGCCCGGGCGGCAAGGCCGGCCCCTTGCGGAACAACCGCAGGAAATTATGCAACGTCTTCCACAGGTCTTCCATGTGCCAACCCCGGCCCCAGAAACGGGTCATTGTTCCCATTTTGGAAATTGCCCGGCCAAATTGGCCCGGATTGGGCGGAAATGCGGCGCGGGAGGGGCGTTCAGGGCGCCTTGTCGGCAGGGTCTGCCGCAGCCGCCGGCTGTTCCGGCAGGGCATAGCGCTCGAAAATCCGCGCCTGCAGCATGAAGAACCCGAACAGCGCGAAGGTCAGGCCAAAGGTCTTGAAATTCACCCAGGTGTCGGTCGGGAAATTGCGCCAGACCACCTCGTTCAGCACCGCCAGCACGGCAAAGAACCCGGTGATCCGCCGCGTCAGCACCATCCAGCCCTCGGCCTGCATCGGCACCGTCTCGTCCATCACCAGTTTCAGATAGCTCTTGCCCTGAAGCAGACCGACGCCCAGCACGGCCGCGAAGATCGTATAGA
>JANLQT010000652.1:0-2435 GCA_031368035.1 Rhodobacterales bacterium
TCCATTCCCGGCATCATCATCGGCAGCCTGATCGCCGCGCGCCTGCCCGAGCGCATCCTGCGCCGGGCGCTGGCGTTCATTCTGGTGCTGGTCAGCTTCAAGCTGATGGGGGTGTTCTAAGGGTGGTGCGTGAAATCACGCATCCTACGGATGGGTAGGGTGCGTGCTTGCACGCACCTTGGTCACACACGAACGCCCGAGAACCGCGTCTGCCAGTCGGCGCGTTCCTCATCGGTGATCTTGCGGAACAGGTTTTCCGGTACCGAGAACGCCTGACCGGGCGCAAGCACCCGCATCGCCTCGGGCAGATCCTTCGGCCAGGTCCAGTCGTCCGACCCCATCGCCGTCATCATCGCCTGCGCGGCGTCGGGGATGAACGGCGCCGACAGCACCGCATAGACACGGATCAGGTTCAGCGCCAGCCGCACCATGCCCTGCGCGCGGTCCGGGTCGGTCTTGACCACGGTCCAAGGCGCGGCGCTTTGCAGGTATTCGTTGCCCAGCACCCAGATCGCCCGCAATTCTCCCGCCGCCTTGCGCACGTCCATCGCCGCCATGAAGCCTTCATAATCGCGGATGCGCGCGCCCATTTCGGCGATCAGCGCGGCTTCCTGCGCGGCGTAGGTGCCGCCTGCCGGAACTGCCGGACCGAATTTCGCCGTGGCGAACTTGGTCACCCGGCTGACCAGATTGCCCAGCACATCCGCCAGATCCTTGTTCACCGAGGTCTGGAAATTCTCCCAGGTGAACTCGCTGTCGCTGGTCTCCGGCGCGTGGCTCAGCAGCCACCAGCGCCAGTAATCCGCCGGAAGGATCGACAAGGCCTGATCCATGAACACCCCGCGCCCCTGCGAGGTCGAAAACTGGCCGCCGTCATAATTCAGGTAATTGAAGGACTTGAGGTAATCGACCAGCTTCCACGGCTCGCCGCTGCCCAGAATGGTCGCAGGAAACGACAGCGTATGGAATGGCACGTTGTCCTTGCCCATAAACTGGTAATAGGTCACGTCCGCCGCGCCCTTGTCGGTGCGCCACCACCGCTCCCAAGCCGCGTCCGGCAGGCCATGCGCGTCGGCCCATTCCGCGGTGCCCGCAATGTATTCGATGGGGGCGTCGAACCAGACGTAGAAAACCTTGCCCTCCATCCCCGGCCAGGGCTGATCGCCCTTCTTCACCGGGATGCCCCAATACAGATCGCGGGTGATGCCCCGGTCCTGCAAGCCGTCACCGTCGTTCAGCCATTTCTTGGCTATTGACGTGGTCAGGATCGGCCAGTCGGTCTTGCTGTCAATCCACGCTTCCAGCTTGCCGCGCAAGGACCGCTGGCGCAGGAACAGGTGCTTGGTTTCCCGCACTTCCAGGTTGGTGGACCCCGAAATCGCCGAGCGCGGGTTGATCAGATCGGTCGGGTCCAGTTGCTTGGTGCAATTCTCGCATTGGTCCCCCCGCGCGTTGGGATATCCGCAGTTCGGGCAGGTGCCGGTGATGTAACGGTCGGGCAGAAAGCGGCCGTCGTCGATGGAATAGACCTGCTTTTCCGACACTTCCTCGATCAGCCCATTCTCGTCCAGCTTCCCGGCGAAATGCTGCGTCAGGACGTGGTTGCGCTGGGACGACGAGCGCCCGAAATGGTCAAACGACAGCCGGAAGCCCTCGGCCAGCGCCTTTTGCACCTCGTGCATTTCGGCGCAATACACCTCGACCGGCTTGCCGGCCTTGGCGGCGGCCAATTCGGCGGGCGTGCCATGCTCGTCCGTGGCGCAGATGAACATCACCTCGTTGCCCATCGCGCGGTTGAACCGCGCGAACAGGTCGGCGGGCAACTGGCTGCCCACGAGATTGCCGAGGTGCTTGATCCCGTTGATATAGGGGATGGCGGAGGTGATGAGGATGCGTGCCATGAAGCGTCCTTTGCTGATCGGCCCTTCATCTAGCCCAAGCCCGGCTCAAGTTCCATAGCCCGGCTTGAGTGCCGTCCCGCCCCGGGTTAAGGGGGGTGAAAGCTTGGAAGGTCCCGCCCATGCCCCTGTTCCTGAACGCCGCCGATCAAGGTTTCGAAGCCGGTTTCACCGCGCTTTTGGGCATGAAGCGGGAAGAGGCCGAGGATGTGGACGCCGCCGTGGCCGCGATCATTGCTGATGTGCGGGCCCGGGGCGATGCGGCGGTGATCGAGTTGACCGCGCGGTTCGACCGGCTGGTGCTGACGCCGGAAACTTTGGCGTTTTCGCCTGCCGAAATCGCGGCGGAAGTGGCCAAGGTCTCGCCCGAAGACCGCGCGGCGCTGGAATTGGCCGCCGCGCGCATCCGGGCCTATCACGCTCGGCAGATGCCCGCGGATGCGCACTGGACGGAAGACAACGGCGCGGAACTGGGCTGGCGCTTCACGCCGGTCTCGGCGGCGGGGCTGTATGTGCCGGGGGGGCTGGCGTCCTATC
>JANLQT010000662.1:0-5946 GCA_031368035.1 Rhodobacterales bacterium
CCAGTGCGTCGGTGCGGGTGCCGTGGCTGGTGGCGGCGGGCATCGGGGCGCGGTTGATGCGGATGACCTGGGTCGCGGCGTCGATCTCGGCGCCGTAACGGGTCTCGGACAGGCTGCGGGCGTTGCCGACGAGGGCGATGGGGCCGGTGAACCGGGCGAGGATCTGATCCATCGGCAGGGACAGGGCGGCCAGCGGCGCCTCTTGCCGGAAGGTTCGCGCGATCAGGAAACCGAGGCGGGTCATGTCAGAAGCTGGCGATAGACGGCGCAGATCGCGTCGGCTTCGCCCTCGATCCGGTGGTTGGCAAGCACATGCGCGCGGGCGGAGGGGCCGGCGGCGGCGAGGCGGGCGGGGACGTCAAGCCATCCGCGCAGCGCCTCTGTCAGGGCGGCGGCGTTGTCGGGGGGGACGAGGGTTCCGACTTCGGGCGTGATGAGGCTGTCGAAGGCGCCGACATCGGCGGCGACGACGGGGACGCCGCAGGCCATGGCTTCCAGCGGGGTCAGGCCGAACCCCTCCCAGCGGGCGGGGGCGGTGAACAGGTCGAGGCACTGGTAGTGCTGCACCACTTGGCTCCACGGCAGTTCGCCAAGAAAGCGGATGCGGGTTTGCAGGCCGGCGGCGACGATCTTGGCCATCAGGCCGGCGTGGAAGGCTTCATTGTCGCGGGTGACGAGGCCGGTGAAGATCACCGAAACCTCGGGGCGGGTGGGCAGCAGGGTCAGGGCGGCGTCTACCAGCAGGTCCACGCCCTTTTGAGCGCGGAAGCGGCCAAAGCAGCCGATGATGATGCCGTCGGGCAGGTTCAGGGCCCGGCGGAGGGCGGCACGGTCGGTTGGGGGGGTGAAGGTCGCGGTGTCCACGCCGTGCATGATGACGGTGGCGGGGCGGTCCAGGTAACTGGCGGCCTTGGCGGAGGTGGCGATGACCGCGTCCATCCGGGCAATCAGCGCCTTGGTGAAGCCCTTGTGATGGCGCTGCGCGGCGGAGGTGAAGAGGAGTTTCAGGCGGCGCCGGAACAGGTGGCGCAGGATCAGGCCGAGGACCATTTCCGTGTTGCGCCGGGCGTGCCAGACGCGAAGCCGGCCCCTCGGCAGGAAGGGCAGGCTGGCGAGGCCGATATGCGGCAGGTCTTTCGGCAGGCCGGGGCCGGTGGTCACGATCGCGATCTGCCGCGCCATGATCGGGATCAACCGGACCACCGTTGCCGTCACCCCGGACAGGCGGCGTTTGAGGTTGGGGGCGATGACCTCGATCTCGGAGAGGGGCGGTGCGGACATGTGGCCCGGGATAGCGCAAGGGCGGGGGCTTTGGAAGCTTGCGCCTTAGTCCAGAATGGGCGCGCCGCCTGCTGCCGTGCGGGCGGCGATGAAGGGGGCGAGGCGGTCGGTGGCCTCGGCTGAGTGCGCGGGGGGCTGGAAATCGGCGAGCAGGCGCTGCCAGAGGGCGGTGGCGCGCTGGTCGGAGGTTTGGGCACCGTTCGCTTCCCAGGTGCCGAAATTGGTCAGATCGGACAGCAGGGGGGCGTAGAAGGCTTGCTCGTAACGGGCCATGGTGTGGGCGGCGGCGAAGAAATGCCCTCCGGGGGCGACTTCGGCGATGGCGTCCAGGGCCAGGTCGTCCTCGGTCGCGCCGGGCTGGGCGCAGAGTTCGGCGATCATTTGCAGGGTTTCGACGTCGTTCAAGAATTTCTCGTAGCCGAAGGAGAGCCCGCCTTCGAGCCAGCCTGCGGCATGGACGACGAAGGTCGCCTGCCCCATCAGCGCGCCCCAGAGCCCGAAGCTGTTTTCTTGCGCCGCCTGCATGTCGGCGGTGTTGCCTGCCGAACCGGCGGCGGACCGCCACGGCAGACCGATGTGACGGGCGAGTTGGCCGGAGCCGATCTGGAACTTCAGATGCTCGGGCGTGCCGAAGGCGGGGGCGCCGGATTTCATGTCCACGTTCGAGGCGAAGCCGCCGTAGCTGACCGGGGCGCCCGGACGGGTGAATTGCGAAAGGGTGATGCAGGCCAAAGCCTCGGCATGTTGCAGGACCAAGGCGCCTGCGATGGTGACCGGTGCCATGGCGCCGGCGAGGCAGAACGGGGTGATGACGGCCATCTGCCCGGCGCGGGCGAAGTCGATGATGCCTTGCGCCATCGGGCGGTCGAGTTGGCGGGGGGAGTTGGAGTTGATGACGGTGTAGGCCCAGGCGCCGGAGGCCCAGTCGGCCTCGGTCAGGTTCAGGCCGAGGCGGATCATTTCGAGGCTATCCTCGATCTGGGCGCGGCCCCGGGCGTAGACGAACATCGGCTTGTCGGCGCGGGTGATCTGGGCCTGCATCATCGCATAGGGGCGCAGGGGGGCGGGAATGTCCTGCGGTTCGGCAGAGGGGCCGAGCATATGGATCACGTCGAAGCTTTGTTGCAGGGCGAGGGTTTCGGTGAAACTTTCAAGGGTGCCGGGGCGGCGACCTCGCAGGAGGTCGGTGACATTGGGACAACCGGCGCCGGGACCGAACAGGAGCGCGCCGGGGGCGTAGGTGCGTTCGCGCAACGGGTTGGCGGCGCGCATGACCCATGTGCGGGGGGCGGTGCGGAGGGATTCGGCCACGAGGTCGCGGCCGATGTGGACCATGTCCTCGGTCAGGCGGGCGCCGGCGGCGGCGAGGATGTCGCGCGCTTCGGGGAGAAGGATTTTCATGCCGCCCTGTTCAAGGATGGTCAGGGCGGCCTGATGCATCCGGGCGATGTAATCGTCCGAGAAGATCGCTTGCGGCGTGAATGGGTGGGTCAGGTGGGTGTAGTCGGTCTTGCGCGGGGTGCGGGTGCGGTGGCGTGCCATGCGGTCAGCCTAGGCGGGGCACGGGGCGAAACTGTTCCGCCCGCGACGCCTTATGCCGCTTGCAGGCGGGGGACGTTCTCGCGGATCGGCAGGTGGATCAGGGCGGAAAAGGCGCCGACGCCGACGCCGATCCACCAGACGGCGGTATAGCCGCCGTAAGCGTCATAAAGCCGCCCGCCGAGCCAGACGCCGAGGAACCCGCCGACCTGGTGCGACAGGAACACGAAGCCATACAGCGTGCCCATGTAGCGGATGCCGTAAAGATGCGCGACGAGGCCCGAGGTCAGCGGCACGGTGGCCAGCCAGAAGGAGCCCATGACGGCGGAGAAGATCAGCACGGAAACGGGCGTGATCGGCAGCAGGATGAAGGCGGCGGAGGCGATGGTGCGGGCGGTGTAGATGCCAGCCAGCAGGTATTTCTTGGGGTAATACTTGCCCAAGGCTCCGGCGAGGATCGAACCGCCGATGTTGAACAGGCCGATGGTGGCGATGGCCACAGCGCCAAAGGCCGAGGTGGTGGAGATGCCGAGGCTCGCCAGCAGGCTGCCGGGGGCGATGGCGCTGCAGCGTTCAGCCACCAGCGCGGGGAAATGCGCGGTCAGGAAGGCGAGTTGATAGCCGCAGGAAAAGAACCCCATGAAGATCATCGCATAGGACGGGTCCTTGAAGCTGCGGATCAGCACAGTGCCAAGGCTTTCGTGCAATTCCTGCTGGGTGGTCATCGGGGCGGCGCGCAGGAAGGGCAGCGTGAACAGGACCAGCAGAACGGTGGCGGCGAAGATCAGGAATACGGTCTGCCAGGGGTAGTGTTGCAGAAGCAGTTCCGCCACCGGGGCGCCGATGATCTGCCCGGCGGACCCGATGCCGGTGGCAACCCCCAGCGCGAGGCTGCGCTGTTCGGGCCGTGCGGCGCGGCCGACGATGGCAAGGATCAGGCCAAAGCCGGTGCCGGCGATGCCATAGCCCACCAGCACTTGCGTGGCTTGCATCGCGCCGGGCGTGGTGGACATCGAGGCGAGCACAAGGCCCAGCGCGTAGAGCAGCGCCCCGGAAATGATCGCCTTGCGGTCGCCGAACTTTTCGGCCATCGCGCCGAAGATCGGCTGGCCGATACCCCAGGCGAGGTTTTGCACCGCAATGGCCAGCGAGAAATCCGCCCGCGGCCAGCCGAACTGTGCCGCGATGGGGATCTGGAACACGCCAAAGCTGGCGCGGATGCCGAAATTCACGATCAGCACGCAGCATCCGGCAATCAGCAAGGGGGTGATCAGCGATGCGCGCGTCATGGAAACGTCTCTCCGAAGGAACGGGGAACTTCCGCTTGGGGGCCGGAATGGTCAAATGCTAACTTGTGTGGGTCACATTGCAGGCCGGGCAAGCGTCCCCGTAATGCGGCGTGCCGCAGGCGGGGCACAGGCGCGCGGTGCCCGGGTGCAGGCCGTGGGTGACGGCGACGCGTTCGTCAAAGACGAAGCATTCGCCCTGCCAGAGGCTTTGGGTTTGCGGCACGTCTCCAAGGTATTTCAGGATGCCGCCTTTGAGGTGGAAGACCTCTGCCACGCCTTGGGAGAGGAGGTAGTGGGCGGATTTCTCGCAGCGGATGCCGCCGGTGCAAAACATCGCGATGCGCTTGCCCTTGAAGGCTTCGGCATGGGACTGCCACCAGGCGGGGAAGTCGCGGAACTGCTGGGTGACGGGATCGACAGCGCCTTTGAAGGTGCCGATGGCGACTTCATAGGCGTTGCGGGTGTCGATCAGGGCGACGTCGGGGGCGGTGATAAGGGCGTTCCAGTCTTGCGGGTCAACATAATGGCCCGCTCCGGCCAGGGGGGAGACGCCCGGCACGCCCATCGTCACGATCTCGGGCTTTATCCTGACCTTGGCGCGCTGGAAGGGCATCGTTTCGGCGGGGCTTTGCTTGTGGTCCAAGCCAGTGAAACCGGGCCATTGGCGCAGGTGGGCCAAAACGGCGTCCACGCCCGGGCGCGGTCCGGCGATGGTGCCGTTGACGCCTTCGGTGGCAAGGATCAGGGAGCCCTTCACGCCCTGCGCCTGCATCAGCGCCAGAAGCGGCGGCTTGCGGCTGGCCGGGTCCGGCAGCGGGGCGAAGTGGTACAGGGCGGCGACGGTGAACATGGGCGCCGCTTAGGACGGCTGGGGCAAAAGGTCCAGAGCGGAGCTTGACCCAGCGCGCGGGCGACTCTACCCAAAGGTGTCCTATGCAGGAGCCTGCCCATGCGCGCCGAAACCGAAGCCCTGATCGTGATTGACGTGCAGAACGACTTCTGCCCCGGCGGGCGGTTGGCCGTGGCAGGGGGCGATCAGGTCGTGCCGGGGATCAATGCGCTGATGGGGGATTTCGCGGTTGTCGTGCTGACGCAGGACTGGCACCCGGCAGATCATTCATCCTTTGCGGCGATGCATCCGGGGGCGGCGGAGTTTTCGCAAATTCAGATGCCCTACGGCCCGCAGACCCTGTGGCCGGTGCATTGCGTACAAGGTTCGGCGGGGGCGGCGTTTCAGGGCAGTTTGCGCACCGACCCGGCGCATCTGGTGATCCGCAAAGGGTTCAACCCCGCCATCGACAGCTATTCGGCACTGTTTGAAAATGATCGCGCCACGCCGACCGGGCTGGAAGGTTACTTGCGCGGGCGGGGGGTGACGGCGGTGACGCTGGTGGGGCTGGCCACGGATTATTGCGTGGGGTTCTCGGCGCTGGATGCGGCGGCGCTTGGGTTCGACGTGTCAGTCCGGCTGGATTTGTGCCGTGCGATTGATCTGGGCGGGTCACTGGCGGCGTCGCTGGACTCACTGCGGGCGGCGGGGGTTCGGCTGCTGGGCTAAGGCAATCGGGCTTTGACCCTGCCGCGTGGATTGCCTAATCAGGTCCAAACGGGGGCCCAGACGGGAAAAAACATGGTCGATATCGCCACTCGGGTCTGGAACCACCGCTGGAAGATCGACCCGATCGTCCGGTCGCTGATCGATACCGATTTTTACAAGCTGTTGATGTGCCAGTCGATTTTCAGGGGGCGCGCCGACACGGTGGTGACGTTTTCGCTGATCAACCGGTCGAAGGACATTCGCCTGGCGGAGTTGGTGGACGAGGGCGAACTGCGCGAG
>JANLQT010000671.1:0-3201 GCA_031368035.1 Rhodobacterales bacterium
CATGCCAAACCCTTTTTCCTGTTCGAAGCCCGGGCCTGCGATTCCGCAGCGGGGTCAGACGCGAAGTTGCAGTGCGAGATCAAGGTCTTAACCCTTCTTCTCGTCGCCCGGCAGGATGTACTGCGCGCCTTCCCAAGGCGACATGAAGTCGAACTGGCGATAGTCCTGCACCAGCTTCACCGGCTCATAGACCACGCGCTTTTGCGCTTCATCGTAGCGAACCTCGGTGTAGCCGGTGGTCGGGAAATCCTTGCGCAAAGGATGACCCCGGAACCCGTAGTCGGTCAGGATGCGCCGCAGGTCCGGATGGCCGGTAAACAGGATGCCGAACATGTCGAAAATCTCGCGCTCGAACCAGCCCGCCGCCGGATAGACCGGCAGCGCCGAGGCGACCATATCGTCCTCGCCCACCGCGGCTTTCAATGTGATGCGGGCATTGGTGAACATCGACAGCAGGTGGTACACCACATCGAACCGCGCCGCGCGCTCGGGGTAATCGACCGCCGTGATATCCACCAGCGTGGAAAACTTGAACGCCGGATCGGATTTCAACACCGCCAACGCCGCCGGAACATCGGCCAGCGCCAGTGTCACGGTCAGCTCGCCAAAGGCCACATCGCAAACCGCGCCGCTCAGCTTTTCGGCCACCAGGGCGCTCAGGTCCGTCAGGTCTTGTGCCATCTGCGCTTACCTTACCAGGGTGCCGGTGCGGCGGATTTTCCGCTGCAATTGCAGGATGCCGTACAGCAGCGCCTCGGCCGTGGGCGGGCAGCCCGGAACATAAATGTCCACCGGCACGATCCGGTCACAGCCGCGCACCACCGAATAAGAGTAGTGATAATAGCCCCCGCCATTGGCGCAGGACCCCATCGAGATCACATAGCGCGGCTCTGGCATCTGGTCATAAACCTTGCGCAAAGCCGGGGCCATCTTGTTGGTCAGCGTGCCCGCGACGATCATCAGGTCCGACTGCCGGGGCGAGGCGCGGGGCGCCGTGCCGAAGCGCTCAAGATCATAGCGAGGCATCGACGTGTGCATCATCTCGACCGCACAGCAGGCGAGACCAAAGGTCATCCAGTGCAAGGATCCGTTGCGGGCCCAGTTGATGATGTCTTCCGTGGTGGTCAGCAGGAAACCCTTGTCCTGCAATTCCGCATTCAGCGCGCCAGTGGCAGCGTCACGGTCCGGGCCAGCACTATTCGCTCCGGTCATCACGCCCATTCCAGCGCCCCCTTCTTCCATTCGTAAGCAAAACCAATGGTCAGCACGGCCAGAAACACCATCATCGACCAGAAGCCGACCATGGACAGCTTGCCGAACGCCACCGCCCAGGGGAAGAGAAACGCGACCTCAAGGTCGAAGATGATGAACAGGATCGAGACGAGGTAGAACCGGACATCGAACTTCATCCGCGCATCATCAAAGGCGTTGAAGCCGCATTCGTAGGCCGAGACCTTTTCGGGGTCGGGGTTGCGGACCGCGATCACCGCAGCGGCAAGGATCAGCACAAGCCCAAGGCCGGTCGCAAGGCCCATCAGCACAAGAATGGGCAGATATTCACGCAGAAGATGGTCCAAGTCGGCATCCTTCGCACTATGGCCGGGCTGCCAGCGGAAGGCGGCGGCAGCTTTGGCCCCCGTTTAGCCCCTTGGCCTGGAAGGGTCAACCAAGGCCAAGCAGGTTCCGGTTGCATGGCGATGCTTTGAACTGCAGTTTGTCCGCCACTTGTGCAATCAGTCCGGAATGCTGATGTAACCCCAGTTCACGTGTTGGAGCCGCCCATGTCCCTGTTCCGTCTTGCTGCCATCGCCGCGCTGTCCGCCCTGCCGCTGACTGTCCCCGCTTCGGCCCTCGCCCAGGAGGTCGGGCGCGTCGGCGTGGACTGGGTCGGCAATGACATCGTGATCGAAGCGATCGCCGATCCCAAGGTGCAGGGCGTGACCTGCCACATCAGCTATTTCGACCGCTCGATGTGGGACCGGCTGTCCAAGGGCAACTGGTTCGAGGACCCGTCGAACTCCTCGATCTCGTGCCAGCAGACCGGCCCGATCGTGCTGGGCAACATCAGCCTGTCCAATCGCGGCGAAAGCGTGTTTTCGCAAAGCCGCTCGCTGATCTTCAAGTCCCTGAAAGTGACGCGGATCTATGATGCGAAAAATCAGGTGCTGATCTACCTCACTCATGCGACCGAGGTGACGAACGGCTCGGCGAAAATGTCGATCTCGACGGTGCCTTTGTACGATTCCGGCACCAAGCTGCCCTGAGGGCAACGAATTTTCTACGAAAATTCAGCCCTCACCCGCCCCTCGGCGCTTGGCATCCTGCGCCTGATTTTTCGAAGGAAAATCGTTGGCGCTCGCGCGGCGGATGCGAAGGGCGCAGGCCAGCATAACCAGAATGACCGGCAGCCAAACCCCGCGCTCCATCGCTGACGGCGTCACCCCGTTCAAGACCGCGCCCAGTGTCAGCCAGACCAGAGTCGCCGAAAACGCCCAAGCCGGCAGCCAGGCCCGCACCAGCCCCGCCCGCTCGGCCACCGCCTGCGCCACCAGCACCAAGGCGGCGATCGACAGCAGCGATACCGCCCGCCCCTGCACCGGCAGCACCCCTGGCCAGCGCCCGCCCGAGGTCAGGCGCCCCCAGGGCGCCCCCAGGATCAGCGCCAGATGAAACGCCATCACCAGCGCCGTCAGTGCCAGAAACACCAAGGCCGCCCGCCGCGCGGTCATTGCACCAGCGGCACTGAAACCGCCTCTGGTTCCGGCCCCTGCCCGACCGCCAAAGCCTCGGCCCGCAGGATGCGCGCGATCAATTCGCAATCGTCAGGGCTGAAAGTCAGCGGCACCCGCATGTCCACCAGCCCAGCCAGAACCGCATCGGTCTGCGGCAGGCTTTGCGGCGTGGCATAGGCCCAGTGCTGATGCCGGCTGGTGAAGGCGACCGGCTGATCGGCACCGAACCACTTCAACTCCACCCCCCGGGCCGCGGTGCGCGCAAGGTAAGCCTTGATCCGCGCCGCCGACCAGTCCGGCAACCGGACCTGGAACGAGGACCCCACATAGCTCTCCGCCGCCGACCTTGCGATCAGCCGCACCCCCGGCGTATCCCGCAGCCCATCCTCCAGCCGCCGATACAGCACACCCCAGCGCGCGACCCTGTCCGCCAGCATCCCCACCTGAGGCCGCAAGATCGCCGCCCGCA
>JANLQT010000688.1:0-6868 GCA_031368035.1 Rhodobacterales bacterium
CTTCGGTGAAGGAACGACGGGGAAGTTAAGGCTTTCCCGACGGCGATTTCCAAGCAAGATTAGGGTTCGAGGGGACGGGCCAAGGGGGACTTCCGGACATGCCGACACTTCTGGAGATGCGGGGGATCAGCAAGACCTTCCCCGGGGTGCGTGCGCTGGACAACGTGACCCTGACCGTGGAACAGGGCGAGATTCACGCCATCTGCGGCGAGAACGGCGCGGGCAAGTCGACCTTGATGAAGGTCCTGTCCGGCGTCTATCCGCATGGCACCTATGAGGGCGAAATCGTCTATGACGGCCAGCCCCTGCACCTGAAAGGCATCAAGGGCAGCGAGGCCAAGGGCATCATCATCATCCACCAGGAATTGGCGCTGGTGCCGAAGCTGTCGATTGCCGAGAACATGTTTCTGGGGCACGAGGTTGCGCAGAACGGTGTCATCAACTGGCCCCGCGCCTTGCAGCAGACCGAAAACTGGCTGCGCCGCGTCGGCCTTTCGGAATCCCCCGGCACGCTGGTCGGCAAGCTGGGCGTCGGCAAGCAGCAGTTGATCGAGATTGCCAAGGCCCTTGCCAAGGACGTCCGCCTGCTGATCCTGGACGAGCCGACCGCTGCCTTGCAGGAAAACGACAGCGACAAGCTGCTGGCCCTGATGCTGGAACTGAAGGCGCAAGGCGTCACGCAGATCCTGATCAGCCACAAGCTGAACGAGATCGCCCGCGTCGCCGACCGCATCACGGTGATCCGCGACGGCGCGGCGGTGTCCACCCTGTCGGCGCAGGACATCTCGGAAGACCGCATCATCCGTGACATGGTCGGCCGCGACATGGCGCACCGCTATCCCGAACGAAAGCCCAACCCCGGCGCGGTGTTGCTGGAGGTGCAGAACTGGTCCTGCTGGCATCCCGAGCAGACGGGCCGCCAGATGATCAAGGACGTCAGCCTGACCGTCCGCAAGGGCGAGATCGTGGGCATCGCCGGCCTGATGGGCACCGGCCGCACCGAGCTTGCCATGAGCATCTTTGGCCGCAGCTATGGCAAACGCCATTCCGGCACGGTGAATATGGGCGGCGCGCCCGTCGATGTCTCGACCGTCACCAAGGCTGTGGCGGCAGGGCTGTCCTATGTGACCGAAGATCGCAAGGCGCTGGGACTGATCCTGGAAGAGCCTATCGTGAAGAATGTGACCCTGGCGAACCTGCCGGGCGTCAGCCGCAATGGCGTGCTCGACAAGCGGCGCGAAAGCCAGGTGGCCGAAGACTATCGCAAGCAACTGGCGATCCGCACGCCGTCCGTGCAGCAGAAGGTGGTGAACCTGTCGGGCGGCAACCAACAAAAGGTGGTGCTGTCCAAATGGCTGTTCACCGATCCGCAGGTGCTGATCCTGGATGAACCCACGCGCGGCATCGACGTCGGCGCGAAGTTTGAAATCTATACGATCATGAAGGATCTGGCGCAGCAGGGCCGGGGCATCCTGATGATCTCGTCGGAGATGCCGGAACTTCTGGGCATGTGCGACCGCATCTATGTGATGAACGAGGGCCGGATCGTGGGCGAACTTGCCCGCGGCGAGGCCAGTCAGGAAAAGATCATGGGCATGATCCTCAAGGGCGAAGGGAAGGCTGCGTGATGGCGGATGTGACGGCGGAAAAGAAGGCAGCGGCGGCCGGGTCGGGGATTGGTGCCCTGCTGGGCGATCGTTTGCGTGAGAACGGCATGCTGCTGGCGCTGGTCGCCATCGTGGCCTTCTTCACCATCATGCTGCAACTGAACGGCAAGGATTTCCTGAACCCGGCCAACATCACCAACCTGTTCCTGCAAAACGGCCATGTCATCATCCTTGCGCTGGGGATGCTTCTGGTGATCGTTTCGGGCCATATCGACCTGTCGGTCGGCTCCGTCGCGGCCTTTACCGGCGCCGTGGCGGCCTATCTGACCGTGGTGCTGAAACTGCCGTTCTTCCTGGTCATCCCGATGGTCATGGTGGTCGGCGGCTGCATCGGCGCGGTGCAAGGCTATTGGGTGGCCTATTGGCGCATCCCGTCCTTCATCGTCACACTGGCGGGCATGATGATCTTTCGCGGCGCCACGCTTTGGCTGCTGGGCGGCGAGAACATCGGCCCCTTCCCGACCGAGTTTCAGGCGATCTCGAACGGCTTTGTCCCGGACATTTTCGGTGTCGGCAAACCCAATGTTCTGGCACTGGTCGTGGTGGCACTGGCGGTTCTGGCGCAGTTCTGGATTGGTTTTCGCGCCCGCGCCCGGGATGGCGAATTCGGCATCAAGCAAGAGCCGATGGGCTTCTTTCTGGGCCGCACCCTGATCGTTGCCGCCGGCACCGCCTTCGTCGGCTATCAGCTCGCCTCGTTCCGGGGCCTTCCGGATGTGCTGGTGGTGCTGGTGGTCCTGACCGTGCTCTACGCGTTCTTCACCGAAAACACCGTCACCGGCCGCCGCATCTATGCCGTCGGCGGCAACGAGAAAGCCGCCAAACTGTCCGGCATCCGCGCCGACCGGCTGGTGTTCTTCTGCTTTGTGAACATGGGCATGCTGGCCGCACTGGCCGGCATGGTGGTCACCGCCCGCCTGAACTCCGCGACCCCGAAGGCCGGCACCGGGTTCGAGCTGGACGCCATCGCCTCGGTCTTCATCGGCGGGGCGTCGATGACTGGCGGGTCGGGCAAGATCGTCGGCGTCGTGGTCGGAGCGCTGATCATGGGCGTGATGAACATGGGCATGTCGATCCTGGGCGTCGGGATCGAATTCCAGCAGATAATCAAGGGCCTGGTGCTGCTCGCCGCCGTGATCTTCGACGTGTACAACAAGTCGAAATAACCGCGCCGGGCGGCGCTACACTCCCGCCGCCCGCGCCAGGGCCTGATCGCGCAGCCGCACCGCAAAGCCCGCCTGCGTCGGATATTGCGCGTAGGGGTCGCCCTCGCCCAGCACCCTTGCGGCATGCAGCGGAAAATTGGGATCCTCCAGCGCCGTGCGCCCCAGCGCGACCAGATCCGCCGCGCCGGAACTGACGACCTCCTCGGCCTGTGCGGGCGTGGTGATCAATCCCACCGCCATCGTCGCCACACCGGCGCCCCGGACCGCCCGCGCCAAGGGCACCTGATACCCCGGCCCCGGCACAATGGCCGCCCCGACATACCCGCCGGACGAGCAGTCGAGCACATCCACCCCGCGCGCCCGCACCTCCCGCGCCAGCACCAGCGAATCCTCCACCGACCAACCGCCCGCGATCGCGTCCTGCACCGACAGGCGCAGGAACAGTGGCTTGTCCTCGGGCCACACAGCCCGGATCGCTTCGACCACCTCCAGCATCAGCCGCATCCGGTTTTCGCGCGACCCGCCATAAGCATCCGTCCGCTTGTTGGCGACCGGCGACAGGAACTGGCCCAGCAAATACCCATGCGCGCTGTGGATCTCGATCAGATCGAACCCCGCCTTCAACGCCCGCACCGCCGTCGCCGCAAAATGCGCAGGCAGCGCCTGCACCTCCGCCAGCGTCAGCGCGCGCGGCACCTGATAGTCCGGATGCTCCATGTGTGCGACAGCAGAGGGCGCCACCGGCTGCCAGCTTTCAAACCCGACCCCCGGCTTCTCCGCTTCCGTCTCGTTGAAACTCCCCCGCCACCACAGCGGCGTAGAGGCTTTGCGCCCCGCATGGCCGATCTGAATCCCCGCCACCGCGCCATTCGCCTTCAGCACCGCCACGATCCGCGCCAAAGGCGCGATCTGCGCATCCGCCCACAGCCCCAGACAGCCATAACTGATCCGCCCCTCCGGCACGACGCCGGTCGCCTCGACGATCACCCCGCCAAAGCCCCCCAGCGCAAACCGGGTCAGATGCGCGAAATGCCAGTCGTTCGCCAGCCCATGCACCGCCGAATACTGGCACATCGGCGAGACGACAAGGCGATTGCGGAACGTGACACCGCGCACGGCAAAGGGCGACAGAAGCTGGCTCATGATCTCTTTCAGGGGGCGCCCTTGGGCGCGGGGTTCAGGCCCTTGGCATAGGGCTGCCAATCGGTGATCTGGGGATAAAACCGCCTGCGCCACGCCTTCACGCGTGGGTTCATCATCCGCCGCCAGACCGGCGGCACCATCGCGGCGGCGGTCATCACCGGATAGCCATAGGGCAGTTGCGGGGCCTGTTCGGCTGGATAATTCTGCAACAGCGGAAAGCGGCGGTCCGGCTTCCAGTGGTGGTCGGAATGCCGCTGAAGGTTGATCAGAAGCCAGTTCGACGCCTTGTGCGCCGCGTTCCAGCTGTGCCGGGGCTGCACAGGCTCATACCGCCCCTCGCCGAGATACTCCCGCACCAGCCCGTAATGTTCGACGTAGTTCACCAGCTCCAACTGCCAGATCGCAATGAACGCCTGATACAGGAACAGGGCCAGCCCCACCCAGCCGCCCAAAACCAGCGCCAGCCCCAGCATCCCCACCTGCAACGCCCCATAGCGCCAGAACGGGTTGCGCCAACTGAACGCCCCCTCCCCCCGCCGCTTCAGCATCGCCGCCTCTGCCCGCCAGGCCGACCCCGGACCCTCCGCCAGTACGCGCGAGAACATGCGGTAGAAACTTTGCCCATACCGCGCCGTCACCGCGTCCCGCGGTGTGCCGACATACAGATGATGCACCAGCAGATGCTCGGTCCGGAAATGCGAATACAACACCGAGGCGAGCAGCAGGTCCCCCAGCCACCGCTCCACCCGGTTCTTCTGATGCATCAGCTCATGCGCATAGACGATGCCGATGGTCCCCGACATCACACCCTGCCCAAAGAAAATCCCGATCTTCTCCAGCGCGCTCAGGTCGGCGCTCGGCACATACCAAAGCAAAAACACCAGCATCCCGAACTGCACCGGAAACCAGTTCAAGGTGATCAGCCGATACCAGAGCAGGTCCGAGTCCGGCGTCTCCGGGTCCGCATCCTCCATGTTCAGCCCCAGCGCCGCATCCAGCAGCGCATAAAGCCCCCAGGTGTAGGCCGGCATCAGCAGCACCGCCCAGCCGCCCAGCAAGGCCCCCGCCAGCCCCACCGGCACCGTCCCAAGTGAAAGCCAGAACGGCAGCGCGCGGGCCGGGCGACGAACGATAATGGCGGGGATTTGCGACATGGGGCGGATATTCCTGAAACGGCCCCGTCAAGGCAAGGGCGGAAAGGCCAGATCATGGGCCTTGCGCATCAGGCTGGTCAGATCATCCGGACGAAAGGCGTTCGGCCCAAGGAAACTGCCCCGGTCCGGCTCGGCCTGCGCCGTGGCCACCAACACCTCCAGCACCAGATGGAAATGCGTGAATGTGTGACGAACCAGGCCCAAAACACGCCAATCCGCCAGAACCGGCGGCCCCAAATCCGAACCATCCCACCCCGTCCCCGGAAACCCCAGCGTCCCGCCCAGCAGCCCCTTGTCCGCCCGCCGTTCAAGCAGCAGCGCCCCGTCCGCGCGCCGCGCCACCCAGACCCGCCCCTGCCGCACCGGCTTCGCCGCCTTCGCCAGCTTCCGAGGCAACTCCGCCGCGATCCCCTGCGCCCGCGCCGCGCACATCGCCATCAACGGACAAATCCCGCAAGCCGGTGACCTCGGCGTGCAGATTGTCGCCCCCAGATCCATCATTCCTTGCGCAAAATCCCCCGGCCTCACGGCGGGAGAAATCCGCCCCGCGGCCGCCACCAGTTCGGGCTTGGCCGCCGGCATCGGCACCTGCACCGCAAACAACCGCGCCACCACCCGCTCGACATTGCCGTCCACCACCACCGCCGGCAGATCAAACGCAATCGCCGCAATCGCCGCCGCCGTGTAAGGCCCGATCCCCGGCAAAGCCCGCAGCGCGCCCAAATCCGCCGGAAACTCCCCGCCATGCCGGTCCACCACCGCCCGCGCGCAGGCCAGCAAATTCCGCGCCCGGGCGTAATACCCAAGCCCCGCCCATTCCCCCATCACCGCCGCATCCTCGGCCCCGGCCAAGGCCCGCACATCCGGCCAGCGCGCGGTGAACCGCTCGTAATACCCTTTCACCGCAGCAACGGTTGTCTGCTGCAACATCACCTCGCTCAGCCACACGCGGTAAGGGTCTGGCCGTGCCCCGCCGGTCACGCGCCACGGCAGCACCCGCGCATGGCGGTCATACCACTCCAGCAGCGTCCCGCTCACCTCTCCGTCACGCAATCTTTATGCCCCCTGCCCCGCAAGGGCTGGCCTCAGCCCGCCCCAACTGGCAAGAATAGAGGCGATTTGCGAAAGGACCAGATGCGCGCGCCCTCCAAGACCAGCTCTGGCAAGACCCCTGCCAGCGATGCCAAGCCCGAACGCCGCCAGCGCGGGTTCGAGCCTGCGTCCGGCCTTTTGAAGGACCGCCTGCGCGCGGCATCCGAAAAGCGCGGCTTTGCGGTGGCCCAGCTTCTGACCGGCTGGGATGCGATCGCCGGCGAAACCCTCGCCCCGATCACCCGGCCCGTCAAAGTCAGCTACCCACGCGAAGGTCTTGGCGCCACCCTGACCCTGCTCGTCTCGTCCGCGCACGGCCCGCAAGTGCAGATGGCTGTCCCGCAGCTGATCGACCGCGTGAACGCCGTGTACGGCTACCGCGCCATTTCCCGCATCGCGCTGACCCAGACCGCCGCCACCGGCTTTGCCGAAGGCCAGACCCCATTCGCCGGCGCGCCCAAAAAGCCCACGCCCCCCGACCCCGCCAAGCTTGCCGAAGCCGCGGCGCAAGTGGCCCCGATCGGCGATGCCGAGTTAAGGGGCGCCCTTGAAACTCTGGCGCGCAATATCTTAACACGGACAACCCTCAAGGAAGGTTCCAAGACATGACCCTGACCCGCCGCTCTCTGATGGCGCTTTCGACCGG
>JANLQT010000656.1:0-2499 GCA_031368035.1 Rhodobacterales bacterium
GGCACCATCCTCGGCGCGCTGATCCTGACCGTGCTGGCGTCCATGCTGACCATGCTGCACATGCCCGAAGGCGGGCGGCGCATCCTGTTCGGGCTGATCGTGCTGGCGGTAACGGCGCTGTTCGTCCGCCTGACTGACAACACCTGAAAGGGGCAAAAATGGCACGCGTTCTGATCGTCGGCCTTGGCAACATGGGGCGCTCCCATGCCCTTGCCCACCTGCACGCCGGGTCCGAGATCATCGGCCTCGTCACCCGCTCGCCCGTCCAACTCCCCCCCCAACTCGCCCAACTCCCGCAGATCACCTTCGACCAAGGCCTCGCCCTTCACCCCGATATCGTCGTCATCGCCACTTACACCGACAGCCACGCCGACCTTGCCATCCGCGCCATAGAAGCGGGCGCGCATGTGTTCGTCGAAAAACCCATCGCCGCGACTACCCAAGACGCCCTGCGCGTCACCGCCACCGCCACCCGCCTGAACCGCAAACTGGTCACCGGCTACATCCTGCGCCATCACCCCGCCTGGACCCTGCTCATCGCCGAAGCCCGCGCCTTGGGCGGCCCCTACGTCTTCCGCATGAACCTGAACCAGCAATCCACCGGCGCGGAGTGGGAGATTCACAAGGCCCTCATGCGCACCACCTCGCCGCTGGTCGACTGCGGCGTCCATTACGTCGATGTCATGTGCCAGATCACCGACGCTCCCCCGGTGCGCGTGCAGGGCATCGGCCTGCGTCTGTCGGACGAAATCGCGCCAGACATGTACAACTACGGCCAGCTTCAGGTGATCTTCGCCGACGGCTCGGTCGGCTGGTACGAGGCCGGCTGGGGCCCGATGATGTCCGAAACCGCGTTCTTCGTGAAAGATATCATCAGCCCGAACGGCGCGGTGTCCATCATCGACGTCCCCAAGGCATCGGCCGACATCGAGGGCCATACAAAAGTCGGCTGCATCCTGCTGCACAAACCCTCGGGCGACCGCCTGATCGACTTGCCGGAAGACCTCGGCCACCAGGGCCTGTGCAACCTGGAACAATCCTATCTCTTGCGCGCCATTTCCGAGGATATCGACCTGACCCGCCCCATGCAGGACGCGGTCCAGTCCTTGCGCATTTGCCTTGCGGCGGATGAAAGCATCCGCTCTGGTCGCGTCATCGCGCTGTAAAGGAACCCAAGTTGAAGCAAGCCGCCATCCTGGGGGAACGAAGCGCCGCGCTGGTGGACACGCCCGATCCGACCCCGTTCGACGACTGGGTGGTGGTCAAGGTCCACGCCGCGCCGATGTGCACCGAATACAAAAGTTTCCTGTCCGGCGAGCCGACCCAATCCCTCGGCCATGAGGCGGCGGGCGAGGTCGTGGCCATTGCCCAACCCGGCCGCCTGAAGATCGGGGACCGTGTGGTGGCCATGCCGCTTTACGGCTGCGGCTGCTGCAATCTTTGCATTTCGGGCGACTACATCCACTGCCAGGACGTGCTGAAGGGTCCCGCCCCCACCTTCGCCCCCGCCGCCGCCTTCGCCCCCGGCTTCCACGGCACCGCGACCTATGCGCAGTATCTCGTCAAGCCCGACTGGCTGCTGCCAAAAATACCCGAGGACGTCTCTTACGACCGAGCCGCCCTTGCCTGCTGCGGCCTCGGCGCCTCCTTCGGCGCGATGCAATTGATGCAGGTGGACGGGTTCACGACCATGCTCATCACCGGCGCCGGCCCGGTCGGTCTTGGCGCGGTGGTCAACGCCCGCTTCCGGGGCGCGCGGGTGATCGTGGTGGAATCCGTGCCCTACCGCACCGCCAAAGCCTTGGAACTGGGCGCGGAAGTGGTCCTCGACCCCCGCGATCCTGACACTTTGGACCGCATCCTGTCCCTGACCCAAGGCCGCGGCACCGACTGCGCTCTGGACTGTTCTGGCACCGTCCCCGGCCAGCGCCTCTGCGTCGATGCCGCGCGGCGCAAGGGCAAGGTCGCCTTTGTCGGCGAATGTTCCGACGATCTCGGCCTAAAGATCAGCCCCGACATGATCCGCAAGGGCCTGACGCTGATGGGCTCCTGGCACTACAACCTTGGCGATTTCGACCGCCTGATGCAGGTGATCCAGCGCGCCCCGCAGCTTGACCAGTTCGTCACCCACCGCTTTCCGATGTCCGAGATTCAAGCCGCTTTCGAATGTTCGGTGTCCCGCTCATCCGGCAAGATCATCCTGAACCCCTGGGCCTGAAAGCCTCCCCGGAGACCGCCATGTACAAGACCCTCAGCGCCCCCGCCATCGGCATCAAAGGCAAGTCCTTGCCCGACGTCGTGGCCCTCGCCAAAGCCACCGGCTATGCCGGCGTCGACTATGACATCCGCGAGGCCGGGGCGATTGCCAAAGCCACCTCGCCCGCCGCACTGAAAGCGATCTTCGACAACGCGGGCATGAAGGCCGCCAGTTTCGGCCTGCCGGTCGAGGGCGCGCAAACCGAATGGATCATCGACCTGGCCGCGCTGGACGGGCTGGCA
>JANLQT010000723.1:0-3852 GCA_031368035.1 Rhodobacterales bacterium
AGAAATCACCGCCTACCGCAAGCAGCACCAACAGCAGGCATAGGATTTAGCCGCCATGCACCAGACGCATGGCGGTAATGCTGCTTTTGCAGCGCCCCGCATGTTGCCGCTAACATCCCTAGGCCCTATATCGGTTGGCGAGGCGGTAATTGAGTTCGCTCTTATCACCTCATACCTCCCTGTTGGACTTGGCCGAGCGAAAGCTCGGCCTTTTTTTTGGTTTCGCACAAATTATGCTGCGATTGCTTCAACTTAAGTCAACATCGCGCGCCGTTTGATCAGGAAGGCGGCATCGGCGGAACTGGGCGCCAGCCGAATCGCCGCATCGAACGCCGCCCGCGCCGCCTCGGCCGCACCCGCCCGGCGCAGAAGTTCCGCCTTCGCCGCGTGATAGGGCTGATAGGCGGACAGATCGGCCTCAAGCCCCTCCAGCAGCGCCAGGGCTGCCGGCAGCGCCCCGGTTTCCGCCAGCGCCACGGCCCGGTTCAGGTGCACGACCGGCGACGGCTCCCACCGCAACAGGCTGTCGTACAGCCCCAGGATCTGGCGCCAGTCCGCGCCGCCTTTTGCCATGTGACAGGCCGCAATCGCCGCCTTGATCTGATAGGGCCCCGGTGCGGCGCGCGCCATCGCCGCGTCGATCAGCCCCAGCCCCTCGTGCCGCGCCGCGCTGTCCCACAGGCCGGGGTCCTGATCGGTCAGCGCCACCACCTGCCCCGCCGCATCCCGCCGCGCCCCGCGCCGCGCGTCGGTCAGCAGCATCAGCGCCAGACACCCCTCCGCCTCGGCCTCGCCGGGACGCAAGGCCAGAATCAGCCGCGCAAGATAGATGGCTTCCGCGCACAAATCCCTGGGCTCGTCCGGCCCGGCCGTATAGCCGGCGTTGAAAATCAGATAGATCACCGCCAGCACCGAGTGCAGCCGGTCAGCCCAGTCTTCCGGCCCCGGCACCGCAAAGGGGATGCCCGCCGCCGCGATCTTGGCCTTGGCCCGGGTCAGCCGCTGCGCCATCGTGGCTTCATTGTCCAGAAACGCCCGGGCAATCTCGGCCGTGGTCAGGCCCGCAATCGTGCGCAAGGTCAGCGCCACCCGGCTTTTCGACTCCAGCGCCGGATGACAACAGGTGAAGATCAGCCGCAACCGTTCGTCCGGGATCATCTCGGGATCCTCCGTCGCCTCGTCCCTTGCCAGCACCGCCAAAGACGCCACTTTCGCCGTATCGCGCGAGGCGCCGCGCAGCCGGTCGATCGCCTTGCGAAACGCCACCCGGATCAGCCAGGCATCTGGCCGCTCCGGCACCCCGCTGCGCGTCCAATGCACCAGCGCCGAGGCGGCGGCCTCTTGCAGCGCATCCTCCGCCGCCTGAAAGTCCCGCAGCCGCGCGATCAGCGCCGCCAGAATCCGCCCCCGATCCGCCCGCATGACCTCGGTCAGGGCCTGCGTCACACCATCGGGGGCTTGGCTCACATCCGCCTCACATCGTCATGATGGGGCGCAACTCGATCGTCCCAAAGGCTGCGGAGGGGATCATCGAGGCCGCCATGATCGCCGAATCCAGATCGGGCACCTCGATCAGGTAATACCCGCCCAGATGCTCTTTCGTCTCGGCAAACGGCCCGTCCATCGTTTCGGTCTTGCCGCCGCGCACCCGCACGGTGGTCGCCGTCTCCACCGGCTTCAGCGCATCGCCGGCCACGAAAGCCCCGCGCGCCTTCAACCCGGCGGTGAAGGCGTTATAGCCGTCCATCATCGCTTTGAACTCCGGTGTGCCATACTGCGGCCCCTTGGCGGGGTCCGAATAGATCAGGGCAAGATATTGCATGATATGTCCTTTCAGGCTGATGGGGGTCGGATGCAAGACAAGTATTGCATCGCTCGGTCAGGTCAGGAACCAACCTGCGAGCCTGTGCAAGCCGCCCTCAGGATGGTCTAGGCCAAGGACGCCCGGCAGAGGGCGATTTCGACACCGCGCAGAAGTTTTTTCGCTGATTGCGGAACCGGGTCCGTTCCGGCAAGAACCGGCCGACCCGCCCGGAGGTTACCGGCGTGCCTCCGCTCAGATCGGCGCAGATCCCTGGATGGGGCGGAATTCACGCAACCATTCCCGGCCAGACGCGTTGCTTCCCCATACCGGGCACCAAAGCCCCAATCGAAAGGTATGACGAATGAAAACTCTTCTCAAACTTCTGACCGGCGCAGCCCTGATCAGCTTTGTCGCCCTGCCCGCCGCGGCGCTCAACCTCAACAAGGACAACGTGCGTGTCCTGCTGGGCAATCACGACGGCAAGATCGCGAATGCCATCAAGGACAAGGTCGCGGCGGACGCCGCCGATGGCGGCATTGATGATGGTCCGGGCGACGGCGTGATCGACGCGACCAGCAAGTTCGTCGGCAATACCGTCGTGACCAAGGATGGCACCACGATCGGCACCGTCCAGAAGGTGATGATCACCACCAAGGGCGACAACATGGTCTATGTGACCATCGACGCGCCGGACGGTGCCGCGAACGACACGTTCATCCTGGTGATCGACCCCAAGGCGCAGGCCGACGGCACCCTCAACCTCGACTGGACCCTGGACGAGCTGAAGGCGTACCTGAAGGCGCAAGCGGCGGCGTCCAACTGACCCCATCCCCGCGATAGACTTCAGGCCCGGCGACTTTTTTCGCCGGGCCTTTTGCTGCCCCGGCTTTCCCTTCGCGCGCATCTGCCCTAAAGGCTGCGTCAAGCCCCTGCGCCAGAGCACCCGCGACCTTAAAGGAAGCCCGATGTCCGCCACAGCCGAACCTGCGATCACCCCCGAACTTGTGGCCACGCATGGGCTGAAACCGGACGAATATCAGCGGCTTCTGGGCATCATCGGGCGCGAGCCGACGTTCACCGAACTTGGCATCTTTTCGGCGATGTGGAACGAGCATTGTTCCTATAAATCCTCCAAGAAATGGCTGCGCACCCTGCCCACCCCCGGCCCGCAAGTCATCTGCGGCCCCGGCGAAAACGCCGGTGTCGTGGACATCGGCGATGGGCAGGCCGTGATCTTCAAGATGGAAAGCCACAACCACCCGTCCTATATCGAGCCGTATCAGGGCGCCGCCACCGGCGTCGGCGGCATCCTGCGCGATGTGTTCACCATGGGCGCCCGCCCCATCGCCGCGATGAACTCCCTGTCCTTCGGCCTGCCCTCCCACCCCAAGACCGCCCACCTCGTCAAAGGCGTGGTCGAAGGCGTCGGCGGCTATGGCAACGCGTTCGGCGTGCCGACGGTCGGCGGCGAGGTTCGCTTTCACCGCAGCTACAACGGCAATTGCCTGGTCAACGCCTTCGCCGCCGGCCTCGCCGACACCGACAAGATCTTCTACTCGGTCGCCTCGGGCGTGGGCATGCCGGTCGTCTACCTTGGTGCCAAGACCGGCCGTGACGGCGTCGGCGGCGCCACCATGGCCTCGGCGGAGTTCGACGACACCATCGAAAGCAAACGCCCCACCGTGCAGGTCGGCGATCCCTTCACCGAAAAGCGCCTGCTGGAAGCCTGCCTTGAACTGATGGCCTCTGGCGCGGTGATTTCCATCCAAGACATGGGCGCGGCGGGCCTGACCTGTTCCGCGGTCGAGATGGGCGACAAGGGCGGCCTTGGCATCAAGCTGCAACTGGATGACGTGCCGCAGCGCGAAACCTACATGACCGCGTACGAGATGATGCTGTCCGAATCCCAGGAACGCATGCTGATGGTCCTGCGCCCAGAACTGGAGGCAGAGGCCCGCGCGATCTTCGTCAAATGGGACCTCGATTTCGCCATCGTCGGCGAGACGATTGCCGAGGACCGCTTTCTCATCCTGCACGGCATCGCGGTG
>JANLQT010000683.1:0-2264 GCA_031368035.1 Rhodobacterales bacterium
CAGAACTTCGACCACCTCGTCGATGAACCCATGCTGATCAAGGACGGCTTCGCCTATGCCCCGAACCGGCCAGGCCACGGGCTGGTTCTGTCCGAATCCGCCCGGGCCAGTTGGGCCCGACCCGAAGTTCTGCAACGGAACGCCCTTGGCGCGGTGCCTGCCAATCCACGACTGCCAATTTGACCAAAGCGCCACCCGGCGCGATCAGGGAGGAGACCATGAAACTTGCAAACCTGTTGCTGTCGTCCGCACTCATCGCCGTCACCGCGCTTCCGGTGCTGGCGCAAGAGCTGACCGTCTGGGACTGGAAATCCGGCGATCCCGCCGCTGCCCCGTATTTCCAGAAGGCCAAAGAGATCTTCGAAGCCGCGCATCCCGGCGTCACCGTGAACTTCGTCATGCAGCCGAACGACCAGTATTACACCCTGCTCGGCACTGCCCTGTCCTCGGAAGGCGGCCCGGACCTGTTCCTCTTGAACGGCGGCGCGCAAGCCCGCGCCCGCTTTGGCGATGCGCTAAAGCTGGACGACAAGATCGGCGATCTGAAAGGCAACCTCGCTGGCCTGCCGGAATTTTCGGACGCGACCGGCATTTACGCCCTGCCGCTGACGATCCAGGGCTTCCCGGTCTATTACAACAAGAAGCTCTACGCCGATGCCGGGCTTGACCCGGCCGCCGCGCCCAGACCTGGGACGATCTGACCAAGATCTGCGCCGCGATCATCGCGAAAGGCGCCGTCCCGTGCTTCGGCCTTGGCAACAAAGAGGGCTTCGGGATGGAGTTCTGGTTCTCCTCCATCGCCGCCTCGCTGTGGACAGCGGAAGACCAAGCCGCTTTCGCCGCCGGCAAACTGACCTATTCCAGCCCGCAAGTGAAAGCCGTGCTGCAATCCTGGGTCGATGCCAACACCGCCGGCCGGTTCCCCAAAGGCGCCAATTCCACCGCCAAGTTCATGGACGAATACGAAGGCTTTGAACGCGGCGAAAGCGCCAACACCATCGGCCTGATTTCGGACGTGGCGCATTGGAAAGACTTCGAAGGCTCCCTCGGGGCCGAGAATGTCGGTGAGTTCATGCTGCCCGCCCCCGGCGGCGCTGCCGCGAAACTGCCGGCCGCTGGCGGCATCGGTTATGCTGTGAACGCCAAATCCGCCAACGCTGATCTGGCGATTGCGCTGGACGAGGTTCTTGCCTCGCCCGAAGCCCTGCAAGTCTTCATGGACAACGCCGGTGCCGTGACCGCCAACACCAGCATGGACTTGTCGGGCGTGAAAAGCCCCGGCGCCGGGGTGATCCTTGGCTGGTTGTCGAACAACGTCGCCGCGATGGCCCACACCAACGCCACCGCCGCTGAGTTGGAGGAACTTCACCGCCAGTCGCAACTGCTGCTGAACGGCGAGACGAGTGTCGATGACGCCGCCGCGGCGCTCGACAAGGTCATGGCGAGCTCGCGCAAGTAAGCTAGCATCATTGGGCCGCCCTCTCCGGGCGGCCCAAATTTCCGGGGGATTCATGAAAAGCGAAAGCCGCGCAGCCCTGCTGTTCGTAGCCCCAGCCCTGCTGCTGGTCGCGGTCTTTCGCATGTTCCCCTTGGCTTGGGGCTTCCTGCTGTCGTTCTAAGAGATCGGCAAGGACGGCGTCCATTTCGTCGGCCTCGACAACTACGCCGCCCTGACCACCGACGACGCCTTCCGCGACAGCCTCGTCAACACGTTGATATTACTCGAAACCCTGCCAATCTGGATCGCTTTGCCGATGGTTCTGGCGATCCTGATCCACCAAGGCGTCCCCGGCGGAAAACTGTTCCGCGCCGTCTATTTCTTCCCCGCCGTCCTGTCCGCCGTGATCATCGGCTCCATCTTCAACGTGGTCCTGCGCTATGACGGCAGCCTGAACGCCGCGCTGAAATCCGTCGGCATCGGCGCCGTGGACTGGCTCGGCTCCAGCTCCGCCGCCCTCGGCAGCCTGATCGTGGTCGAGCTTTGGGCGACCTTCGGCATGTCCGTCCTGATCTTCCTCGCCGGCCTGTCCACCGTCTCCGAAGAACTGATCGAAGCCGCCCGTCTTGACGGAGCCTCCCCCGGCCAGGTCTGGTGGCACGTCATCCTGCCCGCCATGCGCCCCATCCTCGAATTCGTCGCCGTGGTGACGACGATCGGTGTCCTGACCTCGATGTTCGGCCTCATCTACGTCCTGACCGCCGGCGGCCCCGGTACCGCCACCACCCTCCCCGAATTCCTGATCTGGCTAGAGCAAGGCAAGATG
>JANLQT010000253.1:0-4980 GCA_031368035.1 Rhodobacterales bacterium
GCAATCGGTCCGCACGAAGGACAGGACGGCGGCGTTGCGATGCACCTGCCCGCCGAACAGCACGAAGGTCTCGCCAAACCGCAAGCCATCCCCGGCGGATCCGCCAAACAGCGGCACCGGGCCAAGGCCCATGGCCAGAACCGAGGCGAGCTCGTCCTCTCGCAGCGACAGCCCGTCCACCATGACAAAGCCGAACTCGCTGGCCCAATCGGGGCGCGCTTCGGCCAGCCGGTGGCGCACCCGGATCAGATCGGCCACCAGCGCATCGCGGGGCAGGTCCGACAGGTCGGGCAGGAACAGCGCCTCGACCGCGAAATGCGCGGCGGGCAGACCCATGGCGACGATCTGGCCTTCGACATAGCCGGTTTCGGCGATCTCTCCCGCCGTGGTGCAGCCCGCCACCGGCACGCCCGGCCAGCACAGCGCCGTCGCCGCCGCAAGCGCCGCGATATCGGCGGCGGGCGAGGCGAACAGCAGCACCTGCGCGAACGGCCCCGGGCCCAGATCACGGGCCAGTTGCGCCGCAGCATCCGGCGCCTGCGCCGACACCTGCGCCCGCCGCACCAGCCCCGGGGTCTGCGGCCTGTCCTGCACCCTAGTCCCCCAGCAGGGCGTCGAAGTTGACCCCTGTTGCCATCAGCACCGCCTGCGTGCGGCTGGTCACGCCCAGTTTGCGCATGATCGCCGTCACATGCGCCTTCACCGTGGTTTCGGCCACGTTCAATTCCCAGGCGATGACCTTGTTGGCCTTGCCCGCGCAGATGCGTTGCAGGATCACCGCCTGCTGGCGCGTCAGGGTGCGCAGGCGGGCGATGGTCTCATTCTCGCCCGGCTCGCCTGCGCCCGCGCCGGGCTGATAGCCCTCGGGCGTGAAGCTTCGCCCCTCGCGCAGGGCGGCAAAGGCGGCGCGGAACACCTCGCGCTGGCTGTGCTTGGGCACGAAGCCCGCAGCGCCCGCGGCCATCGCCGCACTGATCACCCGCGCATCGGCCAGCGAGGACACCACCACCACCGGCACCTTGTCCGCCGCCTGCCGCAGCCGGATCAGCCCGTCCATGCCGGTCACATCCGGCAGATGCAGGTCCAGCAGGATCACATCGGGCACCGGCGCTTCGGTCAGGCGCTGCAACGCCATGGCCAGATTTCCCGCCATCACGATCCGCTCGATGCCCACAAAGCTGCGCAAGGTCATCGCCAGCGCTTCGCCGAACAGGGGATGATCCTCGACGATCAGCGCGGTTTGAAAGGTGCGTGTCTCGGCCATCATCTTCGCTTTCCGGGTCCCCTCACGTCCGGGCGCAAGATAGCCGAAGCCGCAGCAGAGACAAACCTGTCCTTGCAATCGGCGCGGCGCGGGTCTGTTCTCTACGACAGAGGTCGCATAGCGCGGTCTTGGGTGCCAAGGCTATGCTGCGGCATCCAGGGGAGGATCATTCACCGATGCAACTTGCCGACAGCCGCTTTATCGCGGCCAGTCCCGAAAGGGTCTGGACCGCCATTCTGGACCCAGAGGTGCTGCAAGCCTGTATTCCGGGCTGTGAAAGCATGACCGGGTCGATCGAAGCGGGCTACGAGGCCGTCGTGGTGCAAAAGGTCGGCCCGGTGTCGGCGCGGTTCAGCGGGCTGGTGAAATTGTCGGGCATTGTTCCCGGTCAGGCCGTCACCATTTCCGGCGAAGGCAAGGGCGGGGCTGCCGGGTTCGCCAAAGGCGGCGCCAAGGTGACGCTGGTGGCTGAAGAGGCGGGCACGCGGCTTGGCTATGAGGTCGATGCCTCGGTCGGCGGCAAGATCGCGCAACTGGGCAGCCGGATCATCGACGGGTTCGCCAAGAAGATGGCCGACCAGTTCTTTGAACGCTTCCAAGTGGCGGTCGAGGGCCCGAAGGAACCGGAACCCGCCGAGGCCGAAGCGGGTGGCGAAGATGCGCCGAAGAAGGGCTGGCTTGGCCGGTTGTTCGGCAAGAAATCAGACGGCCAGGACAACGTGGCCGAAGTCGCAGAGGCTAAAATCTCAGAGGGAGGAGAAGCATGACAAAAGTCATGATGACCGTGAACGGCAAGGCCGTTTCGGCAGAGGCAGAGGGGCGGACGCTGCTGTCCGCCTTTTTGCGTGAAGGGCTGGGGCTGACCGGCACCCATATCGGCTGCGACACCAGCCAATGCGGGGCCTGCGTGGTCCATGTGGACGGCAAGGCAGTGAAAAGCTGCACCGTTTTCGCGCAGGATGTGGCGGGCGCCAATGTCCGCACCATCGAGGGCATGGCGAATGCCGATGGCTCCTTGGGCGTGATCCAGCAGGCGTTTCAGGACAACCACGGCCTGCAATGCGGGTTTTGCACGCCCGGCATGGTGATGTCTTCGGCGGCGCTGCTGGCCGAGAACCCCAAGCCCACCGCTGGTGAGGTGCGCGAGTATCTCGACGGCAACATTTGCCGGTGCACCGGCTATCACAACATCGTCAAGGCGGTTCTGGCGGCCAGTGGCCAGGACGTTTCCGCCGTCGCGGCTGAATAGGGGAGGAGATCACATGCCCAAGGATTTTGGAATTGGCGCCTCGCCCAAGCGGCGCGAGGACATACGGTTTCTGACCGGCAAGGGGGTCTATACCGATGACCTCGCTTTGCATGGCCAGACCTTCGCGGTCTTCGTGCGCTCGCAAGTGGCGCATGGCCGGATCAAGGCGATCAATACCGCCGCTGCGGCGGCAATGCCCGGCGTCTTGGCGATCTTCACCGGGATGGATTTCAAGGACGTCGGCGGCAACCCGGCCGGCTGGCTGATCAAGTCGCGCGATGGCGAGCCCATGCGCGAACCCAAGCGCCCGGTGCTGGCGCATGGCAAGGTCCGCCATGTCGGCGACGCCTATGCTGCCGTGGTGGCGGAAACCTACGAACAGGCGTCTGACGCGGCGCAGCAACTTGCCGATGACAGCGAGATCGAGGAACTGCCCGCCATTGTGAACATGGCCGCCGCCGTCGCCAATGCCGACAACCGCGTGCATGACGAGATCCCGGACAATGTCTGCTTTGACTGGGGCTGGATCGAGGACAACCGCGCCAAGGTGGACGCGGTCATCAAATCGGCCCCGCATGTCACCACGCTGGACCTGGTGAACAACCGGCTGGTGCCGAACGCGATGGAACCCCGCGCCTCGATCGGGGAATATTTCCCCGGCACCGGCGATTACAAGCTGACGACGACCAGCCAGAATCCGCACCTGACGCGGCTGCTTGTGGCGGCTTTCGTGCTGGGCATCCCGGAGAACAAGCTGACGGTCGTGGCGCCCGACGTGGGCGGCGGCTTTGGGTCGAAGATCTACCACTACGGCGAAGAGGCGCTGGTCTTGGCGGCAGCCAAGAAACTACACCGCCCGGTGCGCTGGACGGCGGAACGGTCGGAAAGCTTCCTGTCGGACGCCCATGGCCGCGACCATGTGACCAAGATCGAACTCGCCTGCGACAAAGAAGGCAATTTCCTCGCCTTCCGCACCACCACGCTGGCCAATGTCGGGGCCTATCTTTCGAACTTCTCGACGGTCACGCCGACCTTCCTGCATGGCACGCTGATGTCCGGCCCCTACAAGGTGCCCAATGTCTATGTGAATGTGAAAACCGTGTTCACCAACACCGCCCCGGTCGATGCCTATCGCGGCGCGGGCCGGCCCGAGGCGACCTACAGCCTGGAGCGCGTCGTTGACATGATGTGCCGCGAGCTGGGGCTTGATCCGTTCGAGGTGCGGCGAAAGAACCTGCTGACCCCCGATCAGTTCCCCTACCAGTCGCCCGCCGGCCTGGTCTATGACACCGGCAACTATCAGGCGACGCTGGATAAAGTGATCGAAATTGCCGATGTCGCCGGGTTCGAGACGCGGCGCGCGGCTTCGGCCAAGGCCGGCAAATTGCGCGGCATTGGCCTGTCCACCTGGATCGAGGCTTGCGGCATCGCGCCCTCGCATCTGGTGGGCGTTCTGGGCGCCCGTGTCGGTCTTTACGATGCGGCGACGGTGCGGGTGAATGCCACCGGCAACATTTCGGTCATGGTCGGGGCGCACAGCCACGGGCAGGGGCATGAAACCGTGTTCGCGCAGATTGTCGGTGACATGCTGGGCATCCCGGAGTCTTCGGTGGAAATCGTCCACGGCGACACCTCGAAAATCCCGTTCGGCATGGGGTCCTATGGCTCGCGCAGCCTTGCGGTGTGCGGTTCGGCAATGACCAAGGCGGTGGACAAGATCATCGCCAAGGGCAAGAAGATCGCCGCGCACATGCTGGAAGCCAGCGAGGCCGACATCACCTTCGAAGGCGGCAAGTTCAGCGTCGCGGGCACCGACAAGGCGAAAACTTTCGGCGAGATCGCCTTCTCGGCTTACGTGCCCCACAACTACCCCTTGGAAACGCTGGAGCCGGGGCTGGAGGAGACGGCGTTCTACGACCCCGCCAACTTCACCTATCCGGCGGGCGCTTACCTGTGCGAGGTCGAGGTGGACCCAGACACCGGCAAGGTCGATGTGGTGGCCTTCCATTGCGCCGACGATTTCGGCAACATCATGAATCCGATGGTGGTCGAAGGTCAGGTGCATGGCGGCGTGGGGCAGGGCATCGGTCAGGCCCTGTGCGAAAACACGTTCTACGATGAAAACGGCCAGCTGCTGACCGGGTCTTACATGGATTACGCCATGCCGCGCGCGTCCGATGTGCCGTTCTACAACGTGGACTATTCCTGCCAGACCCCCTGCACCCACAACCCGCTTGGGGTGAAGGGCTGCGGCGAGGCGGGGGCCATCGGCTCGCCGCCTGCCGTGGTGAACGCGGTGATCGACGCCCTGCACCGGGGCGGGATCACCCATGTCACCCATATCGACATGCCCGTCTCGCCGTCGCGAGTCTGGGCGGCCATCAACGGTTGAGGAGGGAAAGATGCACAATTTCGACTTCGTGAAGCCCACCTCGGTCGCGGAAGCGGTCGCGGCGCTCAAGGCCGA
>JANLQT010000721.1:0-1605 GCA_031368035.1 Rhodobacterales bacterium
GCAAGCCTGCCGGTTTCGGTGCTGGACGCGATGGAGGCGGGCATCGCCGCCCTCGCCCTCGACCAGGCCCGCGAGTCCGGCACAGTGGTCGACCTCACCCCGGTCTGGAAGAAACTCGACAGCTACGGCCTGCGGAAATGAGCGACCCCGGCACCCTGATGCGGTCCGAAATCGCTCAAAGCCCCGGCGCCTTCGCCCGCGCGCTGGCCAAAAGCATCTCTGACGACGCCAAAATAGCCCTGACCACGCTCAACCTGCCCCAGGTCCGCGCCTTCTACACCATCGCCCGAGGCTCCTCCGACGCCGCCGCCAACATCCTCGCTTACGAGTTCATGCGCGAACTTGGCAAACCGATGACCAGCCTCCCCCCCTCCATCTTCTCCCTTGGCCACGGCGTTGACCTGTCAGGCTCAGCCGCCCTCGTCATCTCCCAATCCGGCGCCTCCGAAGACCTCGTCCGCTCCGCCACCGGCGCCCGTAAAGCCGGAGCCGCCGTCATCGCCCTCATCAACAAGCCCTCCTCGCCGGTCGAAGCCGCCGCCAACCTGACCCTCCCCCTGCTCGCCGGCCCCGAACTCGCCGTTCCCGCCACCAAATCCGTCATCGCCGCCATCGCCGCCGGTATGGCGCTGCTCTCCGCCCTCTCCCCCACCTACGCCGCCCGCGCCAAAACCTGCGCCCTCACCACCCGCCAACACCCCGACCACAAATCCCTCGTCTCCGCCTTCCTCCGCGCCCAGCACGTCTATGTCATCGGCCGAGACACCGGCTTCGGTGCGGCCCAGGAACTCGCCCTGAAACTGAAGGAAACCTGCGCCCTCCATGCCGAGGCCTATTCCTCCTCCGAAGTCCTCCACGGCCCCCTGCAACTCGTCACCAAACCCCTGCTCGTCGTCATCCTCGACACCGAACAGCCCGGCGTCCAAGCCAGCCTCGACACCGCCGAATCCCGATTCCGCACTGCCGGAGGCACCGTCCTCCGCCTCCGCCCCTCCGACGTGGGCGCCCATAACCTCACCCCCGCCGCCGCTGCCGCTGCGCTGCTGTGCCTAGCCTACCCTTTGGTCCTCGAAACCGCCCTCGCCCTCGGCCAAAACCCCGACGCCCCGGCCAACCTTTCCAAAGTGACGCAAACCCGATGATCGCAGCCCCATTCCTTGCAGCGGGCATCGACCTCGGTGGCACCAAGATCGAGGCGCAAGTCTTCGCATCCGACTGGCACGTCCAGTCCCGCCGCCGCGTCGAAACCCCGCGCACCTACACTGAATTAGTCTCTGTAATGGCCGAAACCGTCGCCTGGATCGACTCCCACGCCCCGAACCTGCCCATCGGCGTCTCCTCCGCCGGCCTCATCAACCCCGCCACCGGCCTCGCCCTAACCGCCAACCTGCCCGCCACCGGCCACCCCTTTCCCGCCGACCTGCAAGCCGCCACGAACCGCCCGATCCGCTTCGTCAACGACTGCCGCGCCCTCACCCTGTCCGAGGCCGTGTTCGGCGCCGCCAAAAACCTCTCCCCCGCGATCGGCCTGATCCTTGGCACCGGCCTCGGCGGCGGCGTCGCCATCAACGGCCACCTCATCGAAGGCCCCTCCGCCACCGGCGG
>JANLQT010000729.1:0-1564 GCA_031368035.1 Rhodobacterales bacterium
CGGACGCCCACGCTCGATCGGGCGCGATGGCAGCGGGGCTTGCGTGAAGCAATCGCAGCCCGAGCAGGCCATCCGGGGCCGCACGATCCGATTCACGATGAACCTTCCGGCCACGTATTCCAGCTTTTCGGTCACATCTTCGCCCAACCGGCGAAGCTTGCCGCCACACTGGGCGCAGGCCGTATCGCCGGGGGTCAATTCGACCTCCACGCGCGGAATGTGATCGGGGATCGGTTTGCGCTTTGGCTTCTCGGCGGGTGCATCCTCCGGCAGGCGCAGCCTGGCCGTCATCGCGGCAATGGCGATCTCGCTCATCTCCAAGGCCAGTTGCAGCTGCTCGGCGGTCTCCGATGATGCCCCGAACCGATGGGCGCGATGGCCTGCCAACTGATGCCGCAGCTTCTCGATCAGCATGGCCTGGGACTTCACTTCGGCCAGCAAAAGGGCGGCGAACGCCCGCAGTTCCGCAGGGTCTTCCGGCAGCGATTTGGGGACATCGGGCATGCCAGGATCATAGCAAATCCGGGGCTTTACGGGAATCCAGAAATTGCAAAACCGGCACGCTATCCTGCTGTCAAAGGCCGCCAGGTGCGCTTCGGCAAGCGCCAGTCAATGCCTTCCAGCAGCATCGCCAACTGAGCCGGGGTCAATGCGATCTTGCCCTCCTTTGCGGATGGCCAGACAAACCGGCCCTTCTCCAGCCGTTTGGAGAACAGGCACGCCCCCTGACCATCCCACCAGATGATCTTGATCAGATCGCCCTGCCTGCCCCGAAAAACGAACATATGGCCGCTGAATGGGTTGGCCTGCGCCGTCTGCTCGGCCTGGGCCGCCAGCGTGACAAAGCCTTTGCGCATGTCGGTCACCCCGGCCGCCAGCCAGACCTGAGCGTTCATCGGGACCGGGATCATCCCGACAAGCCCCGGATCAGCCGGGCCAGCGTCTCGGGATCATAAGACCCGCTGATCCGCAAACGGTGCCCACCGGCAAGCTCGACCTCGATCTGACCGTCATTGCTGGGGCGCCGCTCGTCTTCGCGTTGGACATGCGCCACAATCTCAACCGGCAGGAAACAGGGCGCATCCCCTACGGCTGGCACCTCTTCCGGTGCAAAGCGCGCGTCGCGCAACCACGCGAAAATCAAGTTGGCATTCATCGCATACCGCCGCGCCACCTGCGCGACCGAAACATCCGGCGCCGTTGTCTGAAGACAGATCGACCGCTTCTCTTCGTCAGACCAAAGCCACCGCGTCCGACGCACCATTAGCAACCCCATAATGTCCGCTAGCCCAAGCGGACATTATCCCACACTCGATAAGTCCGGCAGGGCAGCCAGACCGGACGTTTACTGTTGATCGACAGCACCGGGATCAAATTAGAGGGTGAAGGCGCGTGGTTCGCCAAGAAGCACCGGCCTTCCAAACCTCGGCAATGGCGCAGGGTTCACTTGGGGATCGACGCGGACACGCTTAAGATCAGGGCGATCGAGGTGGCCGGTAGCAGGGTCGGCGATGCACCGATGCTGCCCGCGCTGCTCTGCCAGATTCCCGCAGATCAGGCCATC